>JADJFV010000033.1:300000-447181 GCA_016708435.1 Leptospiraceae bacterium
TTCTTGTTCCTGAAAAATTTGTTTCTCTGTGTATTTTTGCTTTAGAAGAGTTTTGTATTGAAACGCAATTTTGTCTCTGAAAAAAACGCAAAAAAATCCAACGATTACCAAGTGCAGAGTTGCTACGCTTAGATGATAGATCATAATCTCTAAGGTTAGATTATCAATATTGATAAAGTATTCTCGCAAGTCATATCCGAAACCAAGTTGTAATGCAAAGAATAGAAGATGCTGGGTAACAGGTATTAGCCCTGTTATTATAAAAGTGGATAAATCTCTATAGACAATAAGCATTGCCGTAATCGGAAAGAAAGCAAAATGCATTTCATACATTCCATGCATTTGGGAAATATACTGCAATATAAACCACTGGAGAATACTTTCATTTAAAAACTTTTGTGCATAGGTATAGGGAAAATATCTAAGTCCAAGAAAATAGGATACAATTCCAAGTCCGCCACCGGCAAATGCCAATAGATAGGTATCGTATTTATAAGAAATTAAACAGCCGAATAAAAAACTCGCAAAGATAAAAATTCTTGCAACCTTTTCAGCTTTAATTTCTTCTTCATGAATTTTTTCATTGAATTCTGCTAGAAATTCATCACGAGAAACAAGAGACTTCATATCTTCTGAATAATAGCTTTCTGGATTAAAAATAAATAACTCTTTCATTTAATAGTTCCTTTCATTTTCTTTGAGGTTAGTGGGTAACACGCAGCCGATTGCATAACCAGCCTTTAATTTTTCAGGACTTTTTTTTTCCAATAATCCATTTAGCGCCAAATATGCATATTGCGTCTTTGTATTTGTGCTGTATCTAGATGCATTATAGTTTCCTCGGAAAAATAACTTTTGCTCTGAATCAAGAATTACAGCTTGCGGAGTAGAATAGACTCCTACTTTTTTTGCTAAATTGCCATTCACATCCTGCAGAAAAATTACATTAGTAGCGGCTAATTGCAACTTGTCGGTTAAGTCTTGTATTTCTTGAGTAATAAGTTGTTGGTTCTCTGCTTCAACAACTACTATAAATTGAACTTGGGAGGAAAAATCTTTTACTAGTTCAATAAAATGTTTTTTTATAAATTGAGCACATCCGCAAGAAGGATTAGAAAAATGAATAAACATTGCTTGCCCACTTGGAATTCGAGGGTCATCGAAATGAATACGTGTTCCTATCTCAATGCTTTGGTATTCTTTTGGAATCGGAGTCAGAGCCATTTCTATCCAATGTTCTCTCATTGCGAGACCGATCATGGTCATAAAGAAGAAAAAGATTAATGGAAACACAAGGAAAGGCGCTTTTTTGTTGTTCATACTTTTATATATTTACCGATTTTTTTCCCGATCTAATTTATTTTGTAGCTCTTTAAATGCATCACTTTTTGTAAATAGTGATTGGCTTTATTTGGATTATCTGCATTAGCCGCTCTTCTCTTGAAATCTATAAATCTTTTTTATAAAAATGCGCGAGGTATACTCCAACGATTGCACCGAAGAGATGCGATTCCCAAGATACATACCATCCAACGAGTCCGGGAATTACGCCCCAAACAAGTCCTCCGTAGAGAACAGCAATGATAAAGGCGATGATAGCAAATAGTGGTCTTCTCTTGAAATACCCTGCCGCAATTAAAAAAGCTACGAGAGAATAAACGAGTCCACTGGCTCCAATATGATAAGCAGATCTTCCAAAAATCCAAACAAGTATATTCGCATAGAGAACCATAAAAAGCATAGCAGGAAAAGCAGGTTTGGGATACACAATGAGAAGAGTCGCCATCAAAAAAATAAGCGGCAGTGAATTAGACGCAAGATGAGAAAAACCAGAATGTAAAAAAACAGAAAGGGGAATCCCTATTAACCCCAAAATGGATCTAGGATAAACGCCTAACGTAGTCAAGTCCATTGGTAATAGCAAATCAATAACAGCTATCACCCAGAGAAGAGCGACAAATCCAATAGAATAACTAAACCCATGCTTCAACTTTTCAAAACCTTTTTGATTATAACTCATTTTAATTCCTCCAACTTAGGATAATTTATAGTAACCGTTATTCATTTATGTTGCAATGTAAAAGCTATTTCTTTTCCTATCTGATTTTTTATTCGCATTGGAGCCCATTGCAAATTTTTGCTCCGATAATTTCCTAAATTCTATTGTGTTACTCCTTTTTCACCTTTTATTTAGATAGAATTTACCGCTCTGTCATTATATGCCAAACTTTGAGGTGAGTTAAAGTTTTACCTTTTTAAAATTGTATTTATAGGTAGTATAGGTTTGCATTCCTGTCGGTGGAGGTGGAAACTCAATGGCGGAAATGATCTGCAAGATGCAGTGATTGAGAGATTCCGCATTTAAATCACTGCTTACCATTTCGGCTTTTTTTACTTTACCATCTTCTAATATATTCCAGTCGATTTCCACAAATCCGTCTGTTAGTTTTGGATTTGTTTTTAGAAAGTCATTATAGCATTCCTGGATGTCTCTGGCTTTTTTTCGTAAGGAATTGTTGACTGCAATTTCTTTGTATGGGTCTTTTGGTTTTCCTTTATTATCCCCTCCGGGGTTAGCAGAATTATATTCCATAGTGCGCAAGAGTTGTTGCTGAACTTCTTGTTGCTTTTTTGTATTGTAAACAATAAAAGCCAACATAGCAACAATTACTAATACTAGAGCCAAGATGAACCTATCTTTTTTATCCATAAATTTTCATTCCTCCTTCAAAACTCAGAATTCATAGATCACTGCTTTCTGTAAACATAGACAGCACCTGAACTAGATGCAGAGTTATCTGCACTGGCAGTTGTCCCATTGGTGATAGTTGTCTGGTTGCTGTCTTCCTGCATTGCCCCGACTGCAATCGTATCCCCGGATATGGATACAGGAAATCCAAACCAATCATTTGCTTCTGCATTGGGAGCTTTGATGTATGCTTCCTGAGCCCAGGTAGTTCCCGTTCTTTTGAATACATAGGCTGCACCTGAATTTGTTGCAGAATTATCTGCACTGGCAGTAGTTCCGTTCGTGATTGTAGTTTGATTGCTACTTTCATTCCTTGCTCCGACTGCAATCGTGTCCCCGGATATGGATACAGAGTATCCAAACGAATCACCTCCGTTTGCATTGGGAGCTTTGATGTAGGCTTCCTGTGCCCAGGTTGTCCCTGTTCTTTTGAATACATACACTGCACCTGAGCTAGGTGCTGAGTTATTTGCACTGGCAGTATTCCCGTTCGTAATGGTAGTCTGGTTGCTGCTTTCCTGATTTGCTCCGACTGCAATCGTATCCCCGGATATGGATACCTTACCTCCAAAGAAATCATTTGCTTCCGCATTGGGAGCTTTCAGGTAAGCTTCCTGTGCCCAGTTAGTTCCTGTTCTTTTGAACACATACAATGCACCTGAGGTAGATGCAGAGTTATCTGTACTGGCAGTAGTCCCGTTCGTGATTGTAGTCTGGTTGCTGTCTTCCATATGTGCCCCAACTGCAATCGTGTCCCCGAATATGGATACGGAAAAGCCAAAGTTATCCAGTGTTTCCGCATTGGGGGCTTTCAGATAGGCTTCCTGTGTCCAAGTAGTCCCTGTTCTTTTGAAAACATACACTGCACCTGAACTAGTTGCAGAGTTATCTACACTGGCAGTTGTCCCATTCGTAATGGTAGTCTGGTTGCTATCTTCATCTATTGCTCCGACTGCAATCGTGTCAGAGGATATGGATACAAGCTGTCCAAACTGATCACCTGCGTTTGCATTTGGGGCTTTCAGATAGGCTTCCTGTGCCCAGGTAGTTCCTGTTCTTTTGAATACATACACTGCACCAGCATCAGCTGCAGAGTTATCCCCACTAGCAGTTGTCCCATTGGTAATCGTAGTCTGGTTACTGTCTTCACTCCTTACTCCGACTGCAATCGTGTCCCCGGAAATGGATACAGACCATCCAAACTGATCACCTGCATTTGCATTGGGAGCTTTGATGTAGGCTTCCTGCGCCCAGGTAGTTCCCGTTCTATTGATTACATACACTGCACCAGCATCAGCTGCAGAATTATCTGCACTGGCAGTTGTCCCGTTCGTGATTGTAGTCTGATTGCTGTCCTCCCCATATGCCCCGACTACAATTGTATCTGCGGATATGGATACAGAATATCCCAACAAATCATTTGCTTCTGAATTGGGTGCTTTGATGTAGGCAACTGTCTCCCAGATTCCTTCTACTATGATATTAATAGTGGTACTGCTACTTCCACCGGAATTTGATGCAGTGATTGTATAATTTGCAGCAGCAGACATTAAAGTCGGTGTTCCGCTGATTGCACAGGTACTACTGTTAAGACTCAACCCCGCAGGCAAAGTCGGGCTTGCTGTACAACTGGTTATTGTCCCTGTGAATGTTGGAGTCTGAGTTGCGATTGGTACTGTTCTGGTAAAGGAATACGGGCTACCTGTGTAGGTCAAACCAGAGGGAGCTACAGTTGTTCCTGTGGTGCCAGTGCCAACTGAATTAGAGTTAATTGGCGTATTGTCTACAAATTGAATCTGACTGGTAATCTGGGCAGATGAAACTAATAATGCAGATCCATCACTCACTGGTCTTCCCACGGTGAATTTGCCTCCTTCTTGGGCATAACTTACTATTGCTGGAAGTAAAATGCTAGTAAGCGGAGTCGACGAAAAGGTAACTTGGTTTGTGCTTGATCCTATGGTAATGACTTTTCCGTCATTGCCTTTTCCATCAAATAGTCCATCTTCAAAATCGACTGCGTATGCTTCTATAATTGCGTCTATATCATCTATCGAAAGTGTATTTCCTTTTTTGTGTTTATTGGCTAAGTAGGAGAAGCCTGTTAAGATGGAAATAAATTTTGTAGTCAACGGACTGTCTGGTTTATCCAACTCAATTACTATATCATCTAATTCTGGATAATTTGTATCGGATATACTAGTAGTAGTGCTTCTAGGACTTAGGATTTCTTTACTGGATGTGCTGGATAAACCGCTACTCAGACCAAAGCGTATTACGACTTCTTTGCTCGCTTTTTTGTATAATGCATTTATATCAGCTCCACTTCCTGCTGCTTTGACTAATGCCTGTAATCTCCTAGCCAATAATTTTGAAAAGGGGGATACTAACATGTTCTTGCGGCTATTTCCGATTATCTTGCTTTCTGGAAGTATTGTAACTAATTTGAAACTAGAACTCGCAGGAACAGAAACATCAGAATTCACTTTTTCATCGAATAGAGTTGTATTTCCATTTGGATCAGGCGATACGGTCAAACAAATTACCCCACCTGTTTTATTGTATTCCAATGAATAATTGCCTGATGCATCTGTTGATCCTGTGACTAAAACATTGGAAGTATTGCAGCTACCATCAGCATTCAGAGGATTTACATTTACTTTTGCAGTTTTTACAATTCCTTTTACTGCAACTCCTGAGATTGTTAGCCGATTATTTCTTTGAAACATTAAACCAAGATTTAAAAAAATAGAATTTGAATCTTCTTTTGATTGATTCTCAGCCTTACATAAGAATAAAAATGGTATGATAAAAGGTATTAAGAGGTTTCGCATTACAACTCTCCAAGAAAATTAAAATAATTAATTGTAGATCATTATGCAATTAAGTCAAACTTTATACTTAATTCATTCGGGAATTTTTAGTAACTACTTTTAATTTTTGCAATGCTTGATGCACTTAGCATAGCTGTTATCAAATTCCTATTCTCCATTTTGCAAGTAGAATTGCCAAAAAACTAAAAAAATAAAAACCTACACCCCGCATAAGAATCCAGGACCAATTGGAAAGTCTAACGGCTGTTATCCAGGTGGCAATAGCATGAAGAATAAAACTATAACCCATATAGAGAGAGGCTAATGTTAAGAAATCTACAAAAATCGGAAAACTCAATAGTTCTGTGAATTTTTCAGGGAGAGAAGATTTGTATTTAAGAGAAAGAATATAAAATAGTGGATAATGCAGCAAATAGCTAATGATAAAAGTAAACCCAAATGCAAAGCTAAGTAATACCGGTTGCATTTTAAGATGAATAGGATTTTCTTTTTTGTAAGAAAAAAAAGCTAAGACAACGACCAGGACGAAAGACAATATGGTAACGATGTCAATTTCATTAAAGTATAAAACAGAGAAGGCTAGCTCAAATACTGCCATAATCACTGCTCCAATTAAGGCTACTTTCAAATTTGAAATAGAATCAAGGATAACAAAAATTAAAAGCGGAATAATACCAATAAACAGAGTAATACTCATTAGCCACTCCCCATTCTCAAATGTATTAATATAACCGGAACTGCAACGATGGAATAGGAAAGGTAAACGAAGATCATTTTTTACCTAACCCATTTCCAATAAGGAATGACAGAAATATTTTTATCCTCTACCAAAAAATTGGCTTCCTCATATTCAGAAATGACAATTCCTTCTTTGAGTTGAAACATATCGAGTGCTTCACAGAGTCCTTTGATTTCTCGTTCTTTATTTTGCTCGCCAAGACTTAGAGTTACTTGAATAGCGGATTGAATTTTATTTTTTTCAAGTGTAACAAAATCACATTCTAATTTATTTTTGAAATAATAAATTTCTTTTTGTCTTCTCTTTAATTCAATGAAAACTAAATTTTCTAATAATCGTCCCCGATCCTCTGAATTAGAAAAAGCAACTTGTTCACGCATTCCATTATCAATGACAAATATCTTTTTGCCGGTCGTATATTGTTTTTTTAAACTGAAGTCATATTTATTCAATTCAAAAACAAGATACGATTCTTCTAGAAAGGAAATATAGTCTCTGACGGTTAGAGAACTTTTAAATCCGAGGATATTTTTAATTCCATTAAAGCTAAACTCTTTTGTAAAATTTGTAAAAATATAATTTGCAAGAAGGCGAAACGGTTTTATTTCTTTGATTCCAAATCTTGTGATGATATCTTTGTAAATAATATCATCATAGGTTCTTTTTAAAAATTCTACATCTTTGTATTTTGTATAATCAGGAAAACCACCTTCCTTTAAATAAACTTGGTAGCCCGACACGATTTTTGCCTTTTCTGAAATAGTTGAATACTCAGTGGAAATATTTTGGAAACGTAAAAATTCCAAAAATGAAAACGGATACACTTCTATTTTTATATACCTACCCGTGAGATGGGTCGTAAGCTCCGTCGAGAGCATTTTTGCATTCGAGCCAGTGATAAACACCTTATAATCCTCATCGTGCATTCTACGAATAAACCGTTCCCAATTTGGGATATTTTGGATTTCATCTAGTAAGATATTTTTACTTTTACTTTGTTTTTGCCAGACTAGCAGAAGTGTATTAAAATCTTCCACACCGAATTGAAGTAGTCTCTCATCATCAAAATTTAGATAATAGAAATTTTCTAGCTTTGCAGCAATTTGGCGTAGCAGAGTGGATTTGCCACTTCTTCGAATCCCCGAAAGAACAACGATCTGTGTAGAGTTTAGGTATTTCTTTAATTCGAGATCTCTTTCTAAGCCTGAATTCTTGCTTTCAAATCCAACCTTTTGTTCTCTGACAATTTCCTCTATTAGGTTAAATTCCATAATTTATATTCCTAATATTAATTTATATTATTAATTTATATTGTCAATATGAATTATATCTAATAATTAATATTGACAATGTGAATTAACTTCCATCGACTTAGCCTTTGGTAATCTTTTAAAAGTTTTCTTCTCTACAAATAAATGCCTTTTGGGCGAGGCTATTTTTATGATGCAAACCTGTTATTGTTGTTCAGGCAAATTATTTGAAGAGTGTTGTAAACCTATTCTAGATGGAGTTCGTAAGGCAAGCACGGCGGAAGAATTGATGCGCTCTCGTTATAGTGCGTATGCGACAGCATCTGTTGAATATATTCTTCGCACCACACATATGTCCACCCGCAAACTCTATGATCTGACTACTATTCGGAATTGGGCTACCACAAGTAAATGGCTGCGACTTCAAATTGTTTCTACCAAAAAGGGTAAACCAGAAGATACAGAAGGCTTTGTTGAATTTAAAGCAACCTACCAAACTCCCGACAATAAAACGATTCTACACCACGAGCATTCTCTCTTTCTAAATGAAAAAGGAGAGTGGTTCTTTGTGGAGGCTTTGGAGTTGAAATAAATTTTTTATATAACGAATTTTATACTCTAAGTGTTTGAAATGCAAAGTAGCATTGAGCAATGAGAGAGAGTGGCAAGCACTGAAATAGTCCACTCTCGCAGTGGATAATTGAAGTTAGTCGTCTGCAATTGTTTTAACTTGCTTTTACGAAAAAACTGAAAGTCGAATTTTATTGAATTTTACTTCTTAGAATGTAGACCCAATTTATTGCCTTCACTATCAATAAAAACTGCAAAAAATCCATCTTGATCTTCATGAGGTGTTTTAGGAATTAAGATTTTTCCCCCATTTTGAGTAATCTTATCTAAAATATTTTGAAGATTTTCTCCTGCATTAAGATATATGGTCACTCCTTTAGTAGACGGTTCATAACCCTCTGCCTCTATAATGACACCTGTAACTTGTTGTCCTTCGTATGGCAAAATACCCATTTTCATACTTTTTAATTCCATCTTTTCTATTTTTATACCTAGAATAGATTCATAAAAATTTATCGCCCGAGTGATATTTGTTGCCGGTATCTCAAACATACCAATGTAACTATTCATCTTTTTCTCCTTATAGCCGCAATGCAAGATGCTCATTGCAAAAATTATTGTAATTAAACTGATTATTATTCTTTTCATGATTTAAATTATAACCTTATTAGTTGCAAAGGAATTGTAAAAATGCGACAATATCTTAAAATTATTTGTAGAAAATGGAGGAAAGTTTCATATTTTCATTTGTAAGAAATTCTTTCGGATTGATTCCTGTAAAATCTTTGAAATCTTTAATAAAGTGGGCCTGGTCATAGTATTCAAATTCATGAGCAATGCTTGTAAGATTTTCTGATTTTTCGCTTAAAAGCATTTTCAGGGCAGCTTGAAATCTCACTACTTTACCTAACTGCTTTGGGCTAATACCGATATGTTTCATAAACCTTCTCTCAAGTTGTCTTCTGAAAGAAGATTTATCGGTGAGAATCTCATGAATCGATTTGCTCCCATTACTAGAAAAAATAGTATCAATAGTAGATTTGACAAGGTCATTAATAACTAAAGGTTCGGTTATTCTTGAACGAAGAAAATTTTCAATTATTTCGATACGTTGATTAACATCCTTAGCGTTGATAATCCATTTTTCTAATTCGTTTGCCACATTCTCTCCAAATAATATTGCAAGCGGGGTTTCTTTATTTGCTAAGGATTTTAGTTGCACCTTTACTAAGTGGGCGAAACCGTATGGATAAAATCGAATCGAAAATGTATCAACATAACCTGTAGGCTGAATATAAAAAGGTTTCATGGTTTGTCCGAGAACCATAGCACGAGGTTGTAGAATATATTTATCATTTGAAGTATAACGCTTGATGTCATCGCCCAGAATAAAGGCCATCTCAATTAATCCATCTGGAATAATACGTTGTTTTTGGGGATCAGCTGATGCCTGAACTTTCAAAGTCCAATAGCAATTAACAAATAAGTCTAGATCGGAGTGAGGTAGAAAAGTTTGGTATTCCATTTATTTTGTAGTTTTGCACATTTCCTCACAACGTTTAGAGTGTCCGATGTTGAAATATGGCAAGAAAATTCCGTAAGAAAAAATTTGGGAGCGTAGTTATTGGATGTATGGCGTAAACAATGCTTCTCTGCAGTATGGTTACCAAGTCAAAAGTAAAAAAGTCATGATTTTATACAGTAACTAATTCTAGGTGCAAAAAAGTGTTTAATGTTTATTACCATAAAATAGTTTTCTTTTACCTTCCTATATAACAAACGACAATACTGACTTTCTGGATGGATTTAATATAGGTTGCGTTTGTTATAGACCTTATACAAAAGGTTAATTTCATTATGCCGCCGTTACTCCTCTGTAATACCAGATAGGCAGGGACTTATGGTGAACTCAGTCGAATCTATGCCTATCCTACCTTTGTGTTCTTTATGAAAACCCCATTCTCGCCCAATCGATAAAAACGACCCGAATGACTATAAAACTTTTTAAAATGACCACCAACCAATCCCCCTCTCTGCGCCTCTGTGGCAATCCTCCATTCAAATCAGGAAATTTTTTTCTTGCAAATAGATTAATTTATGTAATTGTGATTTTCCAATAGGATGCCGATAGAAATTATGGAACAGAAAAAAAGTAAGTTTATGTCGCTTATTGAGAGAATCACTGCAAAGATAGAAAAGTTAGACCATCTTTGTAATATTATCCCAGAAGAATTAGACAGTAAACGAGATGAAAGAAGTAAATGGAACAGTTGGCATTCTGAATGGAAAAAGGCTTGGATTGATAATTCAGATCCTTTTCTGAGTGAAGCCGAGAAAGAAGAGCGCAGAATTGCGACTTCTATTACCACTCGCTATCGTGCAGTAGATTAGCCAGTAGTTTCGTTTTCTTCTAAATTCCATTTCTAATTAGGAGATTCTGTAGAGGAAGAATTTAGGATGACAATCGCAAACGTAAACAACAACTTAAATACTTATCTTTATAGTTCTCTGCAAGAGGACTTGCAAGGTCTTGTCAATCAGGCTCGTGCTGAAGTATCGGAGCAAGAAGCAATTGAAGTTCCAAAGCCTGCCGCAAATCCAATAGAAGGACCTCTCGAAATAAAAGATGAATATGTTCCGAGTATTAAACCTAAAGTAGAAGTTACTTTAGAAGAAAGAATGAGTCAAGTCATCAGTCCTGAGGAAATGAAGGATTTACTTTCTATGCTCATGCGAACACCACGCATTTACACACCAGGTCAAATGGTGGATATAAAAGGGTAAGGGGTTCTCTCTGATCGCAATCATTATACAGGATAGTTCTTTCTGGCTTCTAGGAATATTATTTATTCTTTGCCTAGTTGGACTACTCGCAGCATTTTACAATCAACTGATCGCTCCCTTTATCCAGCAGAAAATTTCAGAAATTGAATATCCTCCTGAGATTGGGCAGAAGTTTGAATACATCGTCAATGAAACAGATCGTGTATCTTATTTTTCCATTGGTGCGAATACTGGTCAGATACCTACAAAATGTTCCGCTATTTCAGAAGACCATTTATCCTTTACCTTCAAGAAAGATCCTCGTGGAGAAGAATATACAATTACCATCAAAAGAGAGGGTCCTGTTCTTTATAAGCATCCTCGTATGAGTCATTTTTTAAAGTTGGCTTCCACTGAAAGATTAGAAAGTCACGAACTCATAGGCAAAGTTGCCGAGTTTAGACTATCGAATAAAATTTCTAAAGAGAGAATGATTGATTTTATCGAAATCACTTTGACTTCTGCATTTGTCATTAGCCGGTCTGGAGTCGAAAGAATGAAATTTATTTTTACATTCAGCAAAGTTCATCCTGGTTTTAACTTAAAAACTAAAAATCGAAAAGGACTTTTTCCTCTCGGAAAAGACGCTCATCAAAAAGAAGAAGCTATAGCCGAAGAAGATATTTAGTATTAATCTACCAACAAATTGAATGAAAGATACTTGTTATTAACCAGTTTTCTTAATTACAATGCAAGCAAGATACTCTAAGGTATTTTTAATTCCCTTTGATTTACCAAGTCCATCTATAAATAAACTAATTTGGAGTATGAGTTCTTTAGAGTTTTTGAATTTTGGTTTTGAAAACACTTCTGATTCTAGTTCACTCACAAGAATACTTGGATTTATATCTAATACTTCATGGATTCTATCTGAAAAAAGAATCAAATAAGCCGGGTTTGAGAACACTGCTTTTAAAAGTAAAGGCTCTGCATTGAAATCATAGTATATATCTTCACTGAATGTAGTCGATAAACCTTGGTCGTCAAGAAGCAGTAGTGGCATCTTTTGATTATGCGTAAAGCTAATATGATTTGATGTATTGGAAACATAAAGAAGACTTAGGTTCAAGTTTTCTTTTTTAGTTTGCTTAATTGCATTGTGGATTTGAGATAAAATCTCTTCTTCTTTTGCATTGTATAAGCCTTTTATAAGGGCGAAAATGCCCTGCAGTTTATATTTATAAATGGATTCCAGGATTTCTAAGTTTTCAAATCCTGCGACTAAGCATAAGTATCCGTTTTCGGTTTCTATTACATTCACAAAATCACATCGGGGATTATTCGTGTAATTTGGAAATACAGACACATCCAAATTCTTTAATCCGCCTAATTCTAATTCGGGCAAATAGGGTTTTAGCCGCTCGACTATATTTGTATTGTTTAGCTCGATTGATTTGATGAGTCGGTCTTCTTCTCTTTGCTTGTTTGCTATTATCCCCTTATGAAAGATACTGATGATCTGTGTGACTTCTGAATCTTGATAGAGGGTAATTGCATTTTCATCTAAGGGAGTAAGGGTTCTACTCCAATATTGAATCAAATGAGCTAAGTGTCTGAGTGATTCATAAAAATTATTTGTAAATACATAGGCTCCGAGACCTGCCATTACAGAGAATGATGTTGCGATTAAAAATCTTCCTAGAAAAAAATTGCGCGGAAAAACTTCTGTGTTTGTTTCAGTAATTTTACTGAGCCAAATAAAATTTTCAATTGCAAAGAAAAATAAAAATGCGGCTAATACCAAACCGAATACTAAAAATGAGATTCTAAGTCGAAAGCTAATACTTTGTTTCATCTTTTTTTTGCCACGATAAGCATTCTGGCACCATGGTTTTTGTATTTTTCCATTTTGTAATTTCCGTATGTTTGTAGAATATCTAGTTTTTGATTTTCTAAAATTGCAGAAATTTCTTCTAGAGTAAAAACTCGCATGATGTGTTTGTCTTTGATTTCTTTTTTGTCTAGGTTATATACAAAGTTTACTTCGACTAGGGTTTCTTCTGTTTGCGCGGCACCTTCTGCTCTCTTTACTTTGAAACCTCTGTTTCTTTTAATAACCAGATTTCCAATCTTTGCATGTCCCACTGTAGTTAGTGGTTTTCTTTGTATGAGTTGGATTGGGATTGCATTCCAAATTTCCATGATTACGATACCAGAGGGTTTTAAATTCTTTCGGATATTAGAAAAACTAGACTCCAAATCTTCCTTTGTAATCAAATAATTCATTGTCCCGAAAATAGAATAAATTCCATCGAATGCCTTTTCTTTTTTGTAGGTTTGCAAGTCACCAACCTCAAAATTGCAATTGGGAAATCTCTTTTGAGCATGAGAAATCATTTCCTTAGAGGAATCTGTGCCTGTGATTTTATAGCCTAGCTCTTGCATAGCAACTACATGCTCGCCTGTCCCACATCCAATGTCTAACACAGAATGGACTTTGTGTTTTTTATAGATTTCATCCAAAAATAAGACTTCTTCTTGGAATTTTCTTCCAGACTTCTCAATTTCGTAATAATATTCTGCTAATTCTGTATAAAGCTTCATTTTTAATATTTATTCTTCTTTTCCTAGATGAAATTCTATTGAATTAGATCCTTAGTTGCCGTTATTAGGTATATACTGATTGCTAAAAGTAATTTACAATAATCTTCTATCCGAGTAATCGGTAGATGGTATTCGAAAGATTTCTAAATTATTTGAAGCAAATTTTTTTTGGTCTAATGGCTATAATTTTATGATGAAATATATTTTTCCTTTATTCTTTTTTCTAGTTCTTACGGCACTCGAGGCAGATACTGCAAAGCGATTCGCAACTCAAACTGAAGTCTATCTTTGGGGTAGTATCTTTCTTGCACTTTCTCTTGGTAGCTTACTTCTTCTAGTCAATCTTTTCCCAAAAGGAGAAGCTTACAAGGCGTATGAGCAGCGAATGATGAACTTGCGAAAGAAATCTCCTGCCACTAAATCCCCTGAGAAAGAGAATGTTCTGCAATCCAATACTGAGGCAAGTAGTAATTTAAAAACAGAAATCGAAAAAACGGAAATCCAAACTAAGCCGGCAACAGTAGCCGCAACTGCTCCCGTTTTACAATCCACTCATACAAGTGTGAAAGTTCCTGAAACCAAACCTAGCATTCCTGCTATCAATCCTTTACCTCAACAAGAATGTGTTGTTATCAACTATAATAATGTGTTTGAACCGACTGCAACTATGGGCGAGACTTCTTGCAAAGATTTTATAAACAAACTTTCCAATCTAATTAAATGCAAATCCATTTCTATCTACTTTGTTCACAACCAGTCTTTCAGTTGTTACATTGAAAAGAAAGGCGATATCTTTACAAAGCTAGAAGCAGGGAAGAAGTCTGATTTGTCCGAAGAAATTTTAAAATATCTAAAAAATAAATTGGGAGCTTTTTCATCCAATCATGCAGATGCAGTTCTTCCTTTAGTAAATAACAATCAATTATTTGGTGCGGTTAAGCTTGAGTTTGCGGATCCACTTGCTAATCTAGATATCAATCCAATCTGGTCAGAAGTAAAAGCATTTGCAAAATACTTTGATCAGACAATTCATTATAATCTTTCTGTTCAGGATAACGAGACTTCTCTTTTCACTCTAGAGCATTTCAATAATATTTTAAATTATAGAGTATCACTCGATATTCCACAAAATTTAGCCTTATTGAAAATAATAAGCACTACAGATAAAGTAAAAACTTTTAAAGATATATCTGCTTGTATCAAAGAGGTTACAGGTAAGAAGCCTGAAATTTATAAGCTTTCGGAAGACTTACTCGGAATGTTTCTAACCTTAGAGGATAGAGATAAGCTAAGTAAATCAATGGGAATACTCATCAATTTGCTAAAGAAGAATATTGTTAATATTGAAATCGCTATTGGCTCTGCTGATTATAATGCAAATATAAAATTTGCAAACAAATGGCATGAGCGGGCTACTAGTGCGCTTAACGCATCTATTCAATCAGGAAAGAATAATTTCAAATTATTTGTGGAGCCTCCTAAGTCTACGTAGTCTTCATGGGTAGTTTTAAAAGATTCTTTCTTGGGTTACCATTCCTTATCCGCTCATCCTGGGCTACGATTTCCTTCTTCTATTCAAATAGAAGAAGAAATCCTATCCAGTAAACTAGTTCCTGACAAACAATATCGTTTTAAGTATTATTTTCCAAAGAATAGAAGTAAAGAAAAAAATCCGACTATCTTTTTAACTCACGGAATGAGTGGATACGGGATTGATGATTTACGAATGTTTGATGCTGCTATAAGCCTTTCTTCTGGCGGTTACACTGTAGTAGTCCCTGAGTTTAAGGAAATCAAAGCTTTAAAGATTACACCAGAGAGTGTTCGCAATATCAAAGATGTCTTTTTGGTTTTACTAGATCAAAAAAATATTAATACAACCGATATAGGTTTTTTCTCGATTAGCTTTTCTGCTGGATACGGTTTAGTTGCTCTTACTGATCCAGAGATTGCATCAAAAGTAAAATCGGTTATCGCGATCGGTGGCTTTGCCAATCTATTGGATACTTGTAGTTTTGCGATCGGAAATTATTTGGTGGATGACTATCCTGGAAATATCCTGTTTTATAATTATCTACACCTCTTGTATAAAGACTCGGAAGAGTTAGCAAATACTTTTTATGAAGCTGCCTTAGACAATGGATTCAATCGAAAGGGAAATGACCAAATTGCTCCCAAGCTGTATGAAACGCTGAGTGAGAAACAGAAAGAGATATTTGACAGGGTAAAGGTCGATGAATCTTTCAGAAAAGAACTGGTTGGCAAAATCAAAGAAGCCTACGGCGAACCGGCAAATTCTATTTCGCCAATCTTTTACATTCATAAGATGAAATCTCCCGTTTGTTTGGTTCATGGCAAAAATGACAATGTAATCCCGGAAAATGAGTCGCTTACACTAGCATCGAGAATGAAAGAGGCGGGTTTAGATTTTTATTTGGAAATTACTGGATTGCTTTCTCACGGTGACAAGGTTCCTTTCTGGAATCAGTTAGGTAGTTTGCCTAGTTTATCAACGGCTTTTGGATATTTTTTTGAAAAATTAAGCGAAAGGAAATAAATTTCTTTTAAAAACCGATAATTAAATTTACATTAGTGAATAAAGAGAGTGACAAAAAAGGATTTACGGTATCCAATACATCCTACAAGATTTGTCTATAGAATAGGTTATGGAAGAAAAAAATCAAAATAATATGGCCAATATGGTTCAGTTAACAGATACTCGGCTGGATTGTATTTCGATTGAAATTGCAAAAGATTCAATGTCAGCAGATATCGTAATCGATATTACAGGCATTAGTATGCGAGACTTCTCTCCTACAATGATTTACAACGTTATCACTAATTCCAAGCTTAATGAAGAGATGGTTAATTTTAGCTTGATAAAAGAAGTTGTTGATGAAGTTACCAATCGAAAAAAGAAAGTTCTCCCGATCAATCAAGTCCAAGACCCCAGCGAGAGCATTGTTCGCCAGCCGATTGCAATGGGTGTCCCCATTGTCCATGGTATAGATGGATGGGTAAAATTCTATCACCCTCATAATCAAAGAGTTGTTATTAAAGAAGATGGTTCAGCTGATTTTAGAAACTTAGAGAAGTTCATTTCTATCAAGAAAGCTGAAAAAATTGCAACCTTATTTGCGGGAGTTCCAGGCAAACCCGGAAAGGATGTTTTTGGAGTTGTCTTAAATGCTCCTGCCATTAAGCGTCCTAAGATTACCATTGGTGCTAATATTATTACAACTAATAATTCATCGCCGGAAGAGCCCGAAAAAGTTTATATAGAATATACATCAGCTTGCGATGGGGTATTATTTTCTACCGATGAATCTGTAACTGTATCTCCTGAATTAAGAATTGATCAGAGTGTGGGAATTACCACTGGGAATGTCAAATACAATGGAACCGTGAACGTTATGGGCTCTATAGAAGATGGCTCTCGCGTTGAATGTGAGGGTAGTCTCAATGTCGGAGAAAATTTAGAGTCATCTGATATTTCTGTTGGTAAAGATTTGTTTGTCAAAGGTGGCATTAAAGCGAAGGCAAAAGGCTTAGTTAAAATCGCTGGAAACGTAAAAGCTAAATTCATCGAAAATTCTATTCTAGAGGTCGGCGGTGATTTAATCATCGAAGGATATATTCTCAATTCAAAAATCTACTGCCTTGGAAGTATTGTTCTAACAGGACCTACCAGTGCGATTCTTGGATCGGATATTGTTGTGATGGGTGGACTCTCTACACACAATTTAGGCTCTAATGCTGGTGTTGACGTAATCGTTGAGCTAGGAGTTCATTTTCAAAATGAGAGACTATTCGATGAATTCCAAAACAAGGTAAAAGCTTCCGAAAAAGAAATGACAAGTATTATTCCACAAGTGCAACAAGCAAATAATATGATCAAGCAACTTCGAGGCAAGCTAGACGAAGACAAGAAGAAGAAGTTCACAGAATTATTTGAGCAATTTAAACAAAAGAGCACCAATCATAAGTTTGTAACAGAGAAGTTTGAAGAGCTAAAGACCTCTCGGTTTAACCAGGAGCATATTAACATTGTTGTAAAAGGTGCCGCATTCCCGGGAGCAGTCATCAAATATCGTAGGCAAATTGAAAAGCTTACCGCGATGCAGTCAGCTTTCATGATGAGTTTCCTTCCAGGACAAGAAAGTGCTCCCATGACAGCGATTAGCGTTAAGAAGAAATAGATTTTGAATGTGTCATTTCCCGGGGAATTTCACGACCCGTTTGGTCGCATACAGATCCCGATAGGGAATGACCGAAGCCTACTTTTTGGTCGCAAAATGGATGACGAAGCCACTTTTTTTTTGGAAAAATAAAAAATCTTTTTGAAAGACTAATCATGTTCTTTTAAACTGGCATTAAATTTATAAAAGAATAGGGATTTTTTATGCCATTAAAAAAGAAGCTTAGCGTATTTGCCGGCTTGTTGTTAGCCGTATCCTTAAATACAAGTTACATTTTCGCTCAGGACACTCATTCGCATGAGACAAGTCCAACGACAGAGCAGCACTCTGTAGACCATGCCACTACAGGTGGACACGATGAACACAAAGGTGCCGACTTAGCCATTTGGTCAGTCATTCCATTTGTAATCATTTTACTATGTATTGCAATTCTTCCCATTTCCCCACATCATATCGCGCATTGGTGGGAACAAAATAATAATAAGCTTATCATCTCCGGTGTATTGGGTGGGATCGCCTTCGGGATATTAGCCGCAAATGGATGGTTTGGAAAAATTTATCATACGTTAGTCTTCGAGTATGTTCCTTTTATTATACTCCTCGGCTCTTTGTTTTATATCTCCGGCGGTATTGTATTAAAAGGGGATATCAAAGCAACACCGGTAAATAATCTTTTATTCTTACTGACTGGTTCTTTTCTTGCTTCTATCATTGGAACGACGGGAGCTTCGATGCTTTTCATTCGTCCACTCCTTAAAACAAACTCAGAAAGAAAGCATGTGGTTCACACTGTCATCTTTTTTATCTTCATGGTTTCCAATATCGGAGGCTCGCTTACTCCTCTTGGAGATCCACCTTTATTCTTAGGATACTTACAAGGTGTTCCATTTACATGGACATTTGGTTTGTTTCCAGAAATGATTTTTTCTATTGTTATTCTCTCAATCGTTTATATCATTTGGGATAATATCCAATACAAAAAAGAAACCAAGATAGACATCAAGAAAGATGCTGCTGCAGCAGAGCCTATTTCCATCACCGGTCAAGTAAACTTCTTGTGGCTACTTGGTATTGTTCTCTCCGTTGCTTTCTTAAATGAAAACTATATTCCTGCAATTAAACATAATCCTTACATTGCATTTGTTAGAGAAGCTGTGATGATTGGTTTGGTTTTTGCTTCTTTCTTTACATCTGATCCTAAGCTTAGAGAGCATAATAAATTTACTCTTGGTCCTATCCAAGAGGTGGCTTATTTATTCATTGGTATTTTTATCACAATGATTCCAGCTTTGATTCTCTTAGAAGCTCACGGAAAAGAACTCGGCGTAACGCAGCCTTGGCAATTCTTTTGGGCGACGGGTGGATTCTCTTCTGTTCTAGACAATGCTCCGACTTATCTAACTTTCTTAAGTTTAGCTAAGGGTCTTACAGGAGCGACTGACGTTCACCAAATTCTCGCAAATAAAGAATGGGAACAACTACTCAAAGCCATTTCAGTTGGTGCCGTGTTCATGGGTGCAAATACTTATATTGGTAATGCTCCTAACTTCATGGTAAAATCAGTAGCAGAAGAAAACAAAGTTCCTATGCCAAGCTTTGGCGGCTACTTACTGTATTCCTTTGGAGTATTGATTCCACTGTTTATATTGATTACTTTAATATTCTTTTAGATAAATCTTCTCGTAGTAGAGACAGGTCTCAGACCTGTCTCTACTCGTTATAAAAAATTCTACTTTTACTAGAATCAATTGAAGGCTACTCTAAAAAATCTCTCCTTGATAAACTAGAATATCGCATTTTCTTTTTCTAAGGAATATTTCAATATAGTAAAACCAATCTTAACTTAGGAGTTAAAATATGAAAAGTAATATAGTAATGATTTTTATTGGTATATTAGTATTAACCGCTTGTGCTGGTGCAGAAAAGAAAAAAGAATCAGGATTCCAAACAGCCTGTTATAAGGGATCTATGACTCATACAACCAAACTCACAGATGCAGAAATGAGTGCCTATGCAATTCAACTACCGGCGGAGATTCATGCTGATGTTGAAAAAAATATGAAAGATGGAAAGCTAATTGAAGCAGTAAAAATTATTCGTGGGTGTTTGGACATAGATCTGGCAAGCACGAAGGGAATTACTGACAGAATAAAAGTCAAATTGAATCTTTGATCTAAAAATGTAATTCCCGATATTTTCACAGAAAACTTTTGGGATGACAAAAAGTTAAATCTCGCTTTCTATTTCTTCGCATTTTTCTTCTTCTGTTTCAAATTCTATCGTGGAATGGAGAATATTCTGATGTAGTAGTGATTGACGAATATTTTTCTTTATGCGCATCACATCTTTCCATTCTACATTTGTTTTTAATTTCACATGTGCAGTAAATGCATTTAGAGTAGTGCTGATTGCCCAGATATGTATATGATGAACCTCTAATACTCCTGGAACGGTTTCCAATTCCTTTTTTATATCTGTTATGTGAATTCCATCTGGAACTGCATCAATTGAAAGATGGAAACTCTTCTTTAAAAGATCGAATGTGCTAAATAAAACAACAATCGCGATTATGATACTAATCACTCCATCAACCCAATACCAATTAGTAAATGCAATGATTACTCCTGCAACTAAAACACCTAAGGAGACTAACGCATCAGAAAGCATATGTAGATAAGCCCCTTTTACATTCAGATCTCTTTCTTTATCTTTTAAAAAGAGCCATGCTGTGAGAGCGTTAATGAGTATTCCAACAGCAGCAACAAATGCTATCGGATTACCATTAGTAGGCGCTTGCGTTTGAAATCTTTGAATGCTTTCCCAAATGATTCCTCCCATCGCGAGAAGTAATACGATAGCATTGAGTAAGGATACAAGTATGGTTGTTTTCCTGTAACCGTAAGTGTATTTTGTATCTGGTTGTATTTTTGCTAATCGAAATGCTAATAGGGCAAGGAGCAAACTTGCTACATCACTTAGATTGTGTCCTGCATCTGATAAGAGTGCGAGTGAATTATAATAGAACCCACTTCCCGCTTCCACTAAGACAAAGAGGCTATTTAGTATTATCCCTAAAATAAACCTTTTGTTTAAATCGCTAATTTCATGTGAGTGATGGTGGTGCTGATGATGGTCATGCATTGCGTTTCCTTCTCATTAGATGCTTAGGAACAATAGATTGTTACTCTAAGAATTTGGGAATGATAAAATTAGCTCTCATTTTTCCTTTAAATAGTAAAAATAATAATTGACCATTAAAGTGGAATAATTTCTGTTATATTATATTCTTTATATGTTATGCTAGATAATTTGGTGTGTGTTTGATTTGGCATCCGTTATATTAGAGTGAAAAGTATTGAATGGAGGGAGTTTAATGGCACAATCGGAAATTGGTGTTACACTTGAGAAAACGGTGAATCATTTAGTTCATTCGGGAATCGAAATGCTGGAATATATTCCAAAATCGGGGAAGTCTTTGCCTTCAGTGGAAAGCTTAAAGGCTATTGTCGAACTTTTGCGAGCAATTCTATTTCCGGGTTATTTTGGTAAGACGATTACGAAGCCTACTATGCTTGCCTATTCGACCGGCGGAAATTTAGAACAGCTTTATGAGTTACTTTCAGAACAAATTCACAGCGGTCTCTGCTTTAACTACACGGAAGACTCCGATGAAATTAAATCAAAAGCTGAACGTTTGACTTTAGACTTCATTGAGTCTATTCCTGAGACTAGAAGATTACTTTTTACAGACGTAAAAGCAATGTATGATGCTGATCCTGCTGCGAAGAATTTGGAGGAGATAATATTCTGTTATCCTACGATTCGTGCTATGATTAATTACCGTTTGGCGCATCAGCTTCTTGTATTAAAAGTTCCACTTCTTCCTAGAATTATTTCTGAGATGGCTCATTCTGAAACTGGAATTGATATTCATCCAGGAGCGGCTATTGGGGAACATTTCTGTATTGACCATGGGACAGGCGTAGTCATTGGAGAAACTTGCATCATTGGAAACAATGTAAGACTTTATCAAGGTGTAACACTTGGAGCGAAGAAATTTTCACTGGATGACCATGGTAATCCGCTCAAAGACGAACCGAGACATCCTATCATTGAGGATAATGTTGTGATCTACTCTAATGCAAATATCCTGGGACGAATTGTTGTTGGTAAAAATTCAGTGATTGGTGGAAATGTTTGGATTACAAATGATGTTCCTCCTAATTCTAAAATAACACAGGCAAAAGTCGTTCAAGAGCATTTCTATTTTGGATCTGGAATTTAAATAAATATAAAATGCGAATTTAATTTAAAAAAATAAATTTGGAGGGAAATATAATGTCTGATAATTTGCTGCAACGCAGCGTAACAACTTCCGTTGCTAGAAATCTGGCTAACACAACGAAAACCCCACCGCAGATGATGTCTATCACGCCGCGTTGGTTACTGAGTCTTATCCCCTGGGTGCAGGTAGAAGGAGGAACTTATCGAGTCAATCGAACTAGGATAGAACTCAAAAAAGCAGAAAGAGTAGAATTAAATATTATAGATGGATTTGTATTTTTATCTTTCAATCCAGAAGCTTTGCGAAATGTTCCTGTCTTTTCCAATATTCCAGAGAATATTCTTACTAAAGTAGCAAGTAAATTTAAAACAGAAGAAGTGTCTTTGGGGAATAAACTCGTAGTAGAAGGAGAAGATAAGAATAAATTCTTTATCATCGCGCAAGGACAAGTAGAAGTTCTAAGCAAAGGTGTTCATGGAACTGATCTTAGAATTGCACTTCTTACAGAAGGGGAATACTTCGGTGAATTGGGATTAATCTCCGATAAACCTTCAGATGTTACTGTGAGAACGACTACTCCTTGTAAGCTGCTGACTCTTTCCGAAAAAGACTTTGATGAGATTCTAAATGAATTTCCAAATTTTAGACAGGATTTTCAAAAGGCAATTGATGAATATACAGAGCTATTATCAAGAGTAAATAAATACGGTGAGCGTAATATTGATTTGGTGTCAGGTTTCGCGGAGAATATGGAAATTCCTGAGACTTTTATCGATTACTCAGAGAGTCCAAGGGAATATTCATTGGGTGCAATTCAAACTGTTGTAAGAGTTCATACAAGAGTCTCTGATCTTTATAACAATCCTTACAATCAATTAGAAGAGCAAATGCGCCTAACGATTGAAGGAATCAAAGAGCGTCAAGAATGGGAACTCATCAACAATAAAAAATATGGTCTTCTAAATTCGGTAGCACCTGCCTTTCGAATTAGCACACGGTATGGAGCTCCAACACCAGACGACTTAGACGAATTACTCGCACTCGTTTGGAAAAAGCCTAGCTTCTTTATTGCACATCCAAAAGCAATTGCAGCCTTTGAAAGAGAATGTACATGGAGAGGAGTTCCTCCTGTGAATTCAGAAGTATTCGGAACACCTGTAATTCTATGGCGTGGAATACCAATTATCCCCAGTGATAAATTAGAGGTGAAAAGCGACTACCATTCTCACCAATGGCTTGGGATAACAAGCATTATCCTTGTCCGCGTAGGAGAAGCAGAGCAAGGAGTCGTAGGACTTCATCAAGCTGGAATCCCTGGAGAAATTTCTCCTAGCCTTTCTGCACGACTCATGGGTCTCGATAAATTAGGAGTAGCCTCTTATTTACTTACACTTTATTCTTCTGCTGCTGTCTTAACTGACGATGCGATTGCAGTTTTAGAAAATGTAGAAGTAGGATACTACCATGATTACCAAAATAAAAACTCAAACTATTTCAGCGATGGATTAGGAATATAATTTAAACAAGGAAAAAAACAATGTCTGATAATTTATTACAACGTAGCGTAACCACTTCCGTAGCAAGAAATCTTGCTAATACAACAAAGACTCCACCGCAAATGATGTCTATCACTCCGAGATGGCTACTCAGCCTTATCCCCTGGGTGCATGTAGATGGAGGAACATATAGAGTCAACCGCACAAAAGTTGAGCTTAAAAAAGCAGAGAGAGTAGAATTGAATTTTACCGATGGAGTTGCATCCTTTAAGCCAAATGCATTAAGATCAGTTCCTTTATTTGCTAGGTTTCAAGAAGAAATTATAAACCGTATGGCAAATCGTTTCAAGACAGAAGAAGTTACACTTGGAAATAAACTAGTTGTGGAAGGTGTGGATAAAAACAAATTCTTCATCATTGCACAGGGGCAAGTGGAAGTTCTAAGCAAAGGTGTTCATGGAAGTGATCTTAGAATTGCACTTCTAACAGAAGGAGAATACTTCGGCGAAATAGAATTAGTCTCTGATATACCGTCTGACGTTACTGTGAGAACGATTACTCCTTGTAAGCTGCTGACAATATCTGGAAAAGACTTAGATGAAATTCTAAGTGAGTTCCCAAATCTAAAAGAAGATTTAAAGAAAGCAATCGACAAACATATTGAGCTTCGTTCTACAGTGAATAAATACGGTGAGCGTAATATTGATTTGGTGTCAGGATTCGCTGAAAACGTAGAAATTCCTGAGACATTTATTGATTACTCTGATAAGCCAAGAGAGTATTCGCTCAATGCAATTCAAACTGTTGTGAGAGTTCATACAAGAGTTTCTGATCTTTATAACAATCCGTATAATCAATTAGAAGAGCAAATGCGCCTAACGATTGAGGGAATCAAAGAGCGTCAAGAGTGGGAATTGATTAACAGTAAAAAATTTGGTTTGCTACATTCTGTTGATCCAGCTATGCGAATTAGCACACGATATGGAGCACCAACACCAGACGACTTAGATGAATTACTCGCACTCGTTTGGAAAAAGCCAGCCTTCTTCCTTGCACATCCAAAAGCAATTGCAGCCTTTGAAAGAGAATGCACATGGAGGGGAGTTCCCCCGGTAACCGCAAATATCTTTGGAACACCAGTGATTACTTGGCGCGGAATACCGATTATCCCCTGTGATAAATTAGAAGTGAAGAGCACTTATCTTTCTAATCAATGGTTTGGGACTACTAGTATTTTACTCCTACGCGTTGGCGAAGCTGAACAAGGAGTAGTAGGGCTTCACCAAGCAGGAATTCCAGGTGAAATATCTCCCAGCCTATCTGCGCGTCTAATGGGTCTCGACAACTTGGGAGTAGCCTCTTACTTGCTTACACTTTATTCTTCTGCTGCTGTATTAACTGACGATGCACTAGCAGTTTTAGAAAATGTAGAAGTAGGATATTATCATGATTATCAAAACAGAAACTCTTTACCAAAATAAACTTGAGAGATAAATATGGAACCATTTGATCCAAATACAATCGCAAGGCTCGCATCAGAGATTTACAATGAAGTGCCCGGAGCAACAGTTATTCCCAAGAATCCTGCTGAAATTTCTGGCACTCACAATGAAATTCTGGATTCTGCGGCTAATCACAGTAACTCAGTAGTGGATTCAGATTTTTCTTCCAAGGAAAATCTGAGTCTAGACAAGATTAAGGAAATATTTTCGAAACAAGCAACAAGCCCTTCCTTTAATCAAAATACATCTGAGTATTATTTTTTGGCTAATCCGACTAAGTCAGATGCATCTTCTCTTACTAAGTCAGCGGCTAATTTAAAAGGTCAGCAATCACTCGTTGACAATAATGGTAAGGGGCATTCTAGTTTAAAGTCTTTTGTCCAGAACATTCAAGAAGATCATCACAAATTTCCGGGTGGATTGTTCACTGGTAATTTAGAAAACTGTAAACTCTTTTCGAAAGCAAATTCGGGTAAACAGGTTGAGATTTATCCAAGTCGTCCATTTGATGTGAATGAGATAAGAAA
Source organism: Leptospiraceae bacterium (assembly GCA_016708435.1). Classification (NCBI taxonomy): domain Bacteria; kingdom Pseudomonadati; phylum Spirochaetota; class Leptospiria; order Leptospirales; family Leptospiraceae; species Leptospiraceae bacterium. The sequence continues at coordinate 325,519 of JADJFV010000033.1, forward strand.
AGACTTTCCGGTGTTACATCAGACAATTCATGGTAAGCCGCTAGCCTGGTTTGACAATGCGGCTACTACGCAGAAGCCGAAGTCGGTAATTGATGCGATTAGTAATTTTTATTCGCATGACAACTCTAATATCCACAGGGGTGCGCATACGTTAGCCGCTCGTGCGACAGATGCCTATGAAGAGTCCAGAGAGAAAGTAAAAAATTTTATCAAAGCCTCTTCTACTTCTGAAATTATTTATGTGAGAGGAACAACAGAAGCTATTAATTTGGTTGCGCAAACCTTTGGGCGTAAGTTCTTACAACCGGGAGATGAAATTATTCTTTCGCAAGCAGAGCATCATGCTAATATTGTTCCCTGGCAAATTATCGCAAAGGAAAAAGGAGCGGTTATTCGCGTTATTCCGCTGAATGATAGAGGAGAAGTGATTCTTTCTGAATATGAGCGATTACTCGGACCTAGGACAAAACTTGTTTCTATTACACAAGCATCAAATAGTCTGGGAACAATTTTACCAGTTCACGAGATGACTAAAACTGCAAAGAAGTATGGCGCAAAAGTTTTAATTGACGGTGCTCAGTCAGTCGCTCATATTCCGGTTAACGTTCAGGAATTAGGTTGTGATTTCTTTGTATTTTCCGGTCATAAGATTTTTGGACCAACTGGAATCGGTGTAGTTTATGGTAGGCAAGAACTTCTTGAGATCATGCCGCCTTGGCAAGGAGGAGGTAATATGATTAAAAATGTTACTTTCGAAGAAACGACTTACAGTGATGTGCCAGCAAAGTTTGAAGCAGGAACGCCTAACATCGCAGATGCGGTTGGACTTGGAGTAGCACTTGATTATGTGAGTAGGCTCGGACTTGAGAATATTGCAAAGTATGAGCATTCGCTTTTAGAGTATGCAACTGCAGGTCTTACTTCAGTCAAAGGTTTGCGGCTAATCGGAACTGCCCCCGACAAAGTTGGAGTGCTATCTTTTGTATTGCAAAACAAATCTACAATCGAAGTAGGAAGACTCTTAGATTTGGAAGGCATTGCAGTTCGCGCAGGGCATCATTGTGCTCAACCTTCTCTTCGCCGTTATGGTGTTGAGGCTACTGTGCGTCCTTCTCTTTCTTTTTACAATACGACAGGCGAAATAGATAGACTGGTTTCAGCAGTCCGTCGAATCGCAGGAAGTTTTTAATAGTAAACCTTTCCCTCTTTTGTAAAATGGGGACTAAGGGGGATTTACCTCTAGGCGAAAATTTTTATTCAAGATTTGTAAGGGTTGCGTAAATTTGTTTACGCAACCCTTTTTTTATTTATTGCATCGCATATCGCATTATAAAGAAATATCACAATTTGCTTATTTCAATATAGCATAATTATTACTCAATATATTGAGAATAATAATCCAAAATACTCAATAATATGCTAATAAAATAGTAAAAAATTCACTATATATATCTAACTATTCAATATATTGGAAATTTGGTTGATTGTTAAAATCATTTATATTTTATGGTAAAAAATAAATTGAATGGAGATTCAAATGAAAGGAAAATTATTAAAAGTAATAGCAACCATTATTATCAGTATAAGTGGATTTTCATTGAGTGCAAAAGATTTTACACTGCTCAATGTATCCTATGATCCAACCCGTGAGCTTTATGCTGAATACAATAAAGTATTCGCAAATTATTGTAAAGGTAAAACTGGTGATGATATAAAAGTTAACCAATCTCACGGAGGAAGCGGCAAACAAGCACGATCCGTCCTTGAAGGACTCGAAGCAGATTTTGTAACTCTAGCGCTTTCGTATGACATTGACATTATTGCTTCGAAAGGTTTACTTTCTGCTGATTGGCAGAAAAGTCTTCCTAATAATAGTGCACCTTACACATCTACAATTGTATTTGTAGTGAGAAAAGGAAATCCAAAAGGGATTAAAGACTGGGATGATTTAATCAAACCAAACGTGGGGGTAATTACACCTAACCCCAAAACGAGTGGAGGAGCTAGATGGAATTATCTGGCAGCTTGGGCATTCGCAGCAAAAAAATTCAATAACGACGATGCAAAAATTAGAGAATTCATGAAGGCTCTCTATAAAAATGTTCCCATCCTCGATTCAGGTGCCCGTGGGTCTAGTACTACTTTTGCGCAGAATGGAATTGGAGATGTTTTTCTATCCTGGGAGAATGAAGCTTTTTTAATAATGGAAGAAATGGGAAAGGATAAATTCGTAGTAATTTATCCTTCTATTAGTATTTTAGCTGAACCGCCTGTTGCAGTGATCGAGAAAAATGCAGAAAAGCACAAGACTATAGAAATTGCAAAAGCCTATGTCAAATCTCTCTATTCAGAAGCTGCACAAGAACTTATCGCCAAACATGGATACCGACCGAGAAGCGAAGCTGTTTTAAAAAAGTATGCGAGTAAATTTCCGAAATTAGACCTCATCACTGTAGACTCTCACTTCGGAGGATGGCATAAAGCGCAAAAGGATCATTTTGCGGACAAAGCAAGCTTCGATCAAATTTATATAAAATAATTTACCCAATCTAATGGAGGCTTGGAAATGAAAAAGAAAGGAATAATATTATTAGCTTCACTAGCGATTGGTTCTTTATCGCTTATGGGTCAGGAGAAAACTTCTACAAAAGAAAGTTTAGATTTGGATCCTCCCAAAGAAGTTGACTATAAGAGTCAACCGAATGATGGAAAAGGAATTGCTTCGATTCAACAAGAATTAGCAGAAGAAGAGAGAAAGAACGAAAAGGATTATTATGTTAATCCCAAGAGTTATGGAACAACTAGAATCAATGTGCCGCAAACTTACGTGAAGCCTCTGAATAGAACGGGAATATCGGCTTTTAAGGATATTGATTGGATTGAAGCAGGACTTGATTACCGAACAAGATATGAGCACAGAGAAAACGATATACGAAGAGCTGACTCTGGTGTTGATAGACCGCTTCTTTTAAGAACGAGAGGCTACATTGGACTAAAAGAAAAACTCGACCCGTTTCGTTTTGCTGTGGAGATTGAAGATGCACAAAGAAAATTCAGTAAATACGAAGTGGATAACCGCGATTATAACCGAGTTGAACCTATCAATGCCTTTGGAGAATTGTATTTTAAAAATGGGCTTGGTATTAATAGACCAATTAGCATTCGGTACGGAATTATGTGCTTTGAGTTTTTGGATCGTCGTTTAATTGGTTTAAATGAGTGGCGCAATACAACGAATACCTTCCAGGGAACAAAAATTACTCTTGGAAAAGATCAAAACAATTGGAGCATTGATTTTCTTGCCTTAAAACCATTAGAAAGACTGACGAATGAAACAGACAAACCAGTTCGTAATCAACTCTTCGGTGGGGTAATCGGTCATATCCGCCACTGGTCGAGGATAATAACGATTGAACCTTTTTATTTAGGATTAAAGCAATCAAAATTAGTGCAAACAAAATACAATGAAACTAAACTTGCATTCGAACCCAACAATAGAGTTGGGCGAGAAATTCATACGGTTGGATTGCGGTTATACAATGTTTACCTCTCAGGTTTCGATTATGATGTTTCTTGGATAGCTCAGTTCGGTGTAAACGATACAGAAAAACAACAAAGGCATGAGGCTTATGCATTTACCTTTGATTCGGGTTACTCTTTTAATCATCCCTGGAAACCGAGAACTGGTTTCTTCTTTGGTTATGTTTCCGGTGATAGAAACCCATTGGATAATACGAATCAAAGATTTGAAAGACTGTTCGGTTTCGCAAGACCCTGGTCGAGTAATGACTATATCCAAATGGAAAACTTGAAATCGCCAAAGCTAGTTTTAGAATTTGAACCAATAAAAGGCTTAAAGCTAGATACCGCTGTCGTTTGGTTTTTCTTGGCAAATGCCAAAGACAGGTGGAGTGGTGTTGGAAATTTAAGAGACCAAACAGGAAAAAGTGGAGACTACATGGGATTCGAATACAACTTTAGAGCAAGGTTTGATTTGAATTCCAGAGTTAAGGCTAATATTGGTTATGCTTACTTTAAACCAGGCGAATTCACAATCAATACCACCGGTAGAGAAATGAATTCACACTTTGGATACTTAGAAGTAGCCTATAGCCTATTTTAAAAATCAATATTTGAAAACGAAAAATTAATTTAATAGTGAGGATGTAAATATGAAAGGATTGTTTTGCAAAATGATATTAGGGAGTATTGCCATTGCTTCCTTGGTAAGCTGTAACAAAAAAGAAGCAACAGATTATACAAAGTATGAAAACTACGCAAGATTGTTTCAAGCTAGCTCTACCACTAGTGGTAATTGTGCTGTAATTCGAAAAACGATAGAAGCCGATGGAAACGCAGTGTATTCGGCAACTGCAAATGCAGTGGCTTCTGGGCGTTGCCGTGAAAGTTCGTTTTTTACATTTGTTACAACTGCGGATGAAGCAAAAATAAAAGCGGATGCTTATTATAACGGAATGACTTTGACTTTTGATAAATACCCAGAATGTGATGCATTAATTAAAACTGGTGTAGCTAGTCGGGAACTTGTAAGTGTAGCATCTCTAACATCGGCTGTGTCTGCAAGTGCAAGTGGTTGTGTTACTGTTGTCCCTAACGTTTTTTATTGTAAAGATAATGCAAGTTTAACTGCAATTAGAAATACATTTCGCTATCAGACTATAATAAATGCAAAACTGGATATGAGAACGAGCTTTGATAGCATAGTGTCGTCTAACGCGTTAGTAAATAAAGCTTTGGATTTAAAATATGAAGAAGCGGTTATCGGTAACTTAAGAATAGCAAACACATCAGAAATTACCTTATTTAATGGAGCAGAATCAAACGCAGTAGTATCCTCTTTTGCGCAAGACTCAGCTTGTTTTAAAAAGTTGATTTTAGGAAATGCCAATTTAAAAACTGCGTATTCTAAAATACCAACCTTGCAAGAGTTTTTCAAAGAAGAGATTAATGTCTCTGATAGAAAAGCAGCTACGGAAACAATTACGCCTAATTTATATTGCAGATATGGTTCAAATGTTACTGCACTACCAGCGTCAGGCGCAACACCAGCAATTGGAATTTGTCCTACATCGTATCCTACTTTCTAGGATTTGAATAGAGGTCAGTGTCCATGTCTGAAATTGGCTGTAAAAGATATTTAAAAGACAGAGTTTATTTTAGTAGATTAGACTATTTCGAAGTAAAAAATAGCGGCAAACGTATAATAAACTCTGTTCCATCAGTGACATTGTCGTTGAGATGAATTTCTCCCTTTAGCATTTTTACAATGTCTCTGCAAAGAGGAAGCCCTAGCCCTGTTCCAATTTCTCCCCCTGTTCCTATTGAGCTTGTTTTGATTGAGTGCGAAAAAAGATTTATCCTAACATCATTTGGAATTCCAATTCCAGTGTCTTTTACGAATAATAGGTATTTGTCTCCTTTTACTTCTGTTCGAACGGAAATAAAGTCTCCAGGGCGCGAAAACTTAATAGAGTTTGAAACTAAATTTAATATTATTTCTTGGAGCAATGCTTCGTCTGTTTCTATTTTTTCCTCTTCTGAAACAAAATTTAGTAATTGGATTTTCTTCTCTCGTATTCTGCTTAACATTATATTGAAAATTTTATCTACTACTCGCGCAGGATAACAGGCTTGGATGTTGAGTTCTATATTTCCAGAATTGGTTTGACTAAATTGCAAAATTTTCTTTGTCATTTCAAGTGCATTGTTAATTGAATTTACGGCTAAGTCTAAGTAGCTTCTGGATAGATCTTTTTCTGATTCGTTGTCTGCTTCGATTGAACTTTCAATGAGCATTTTTGCATTGCCAATCGGAGACCTAAGATCATGAGATAACAGAGAAATAAATTTGTCCTTTAATTCATTTGCTTTCACAGCAATGATTTTCTCTTCCATGATTTCTTTTGTTCTTTCTATGATTCGTGTTTCTAGCTCTTCGTTTATTTTTTTTAAGTCAGCACTCAATGCCTCGTTTTCTCTAAATGCTTTCACAAATCTTAATAATAAAAATAAAGACTGACTTGATACAACGGATATTAGTCCGTAGTGAGCAAGATAGCTTGTATGAATAACTTCTGTCGTATTTAGAATATCATTGATTGTGCAAATAAGCATAATCGTAAAACCAATTAGTATGATGGAAGCATTTTCCTTCTTCTTTCGCACTGCAAAAGCCACGAGTAAGTATGCGGATATTAATTCTAAAATGAATATAGGCAAATAAATATTAATCAGGTTAGAATAAAATATAGTTTCAGTGAATACCGTAACAATAGAAAAAAATATGCCTATTCCGAAGATAATGGTTAATATCCACTTAGGAATACGTAGAGAGAACATTAAATTTATAAATTGAAGGGCTAAAGGTAAAACTAGAAAGAACGTTAAATACTCAATAGCCACATAGATAGGGTATCCTATGTTTACAAAGTCTACTAATAATTTTTCGCCAGTGCTCGCTGTTCGCAAGAAAATGCACAGAACTAATAGAGTAAAATAAATGGAGAGACTTTCCCGTCTTCGAATGAAATAAAGACCTATGTGATATAGAATTACAAAAAAAAGAAAACCTAAAATGAAGTTGTCTCTACTGCGAATGCTTTCAATGTATTTTAACAATCCTGACTCTGTTCCAAAATAAATGCTATATAAAAATCCACCTTTTCTGTGGTGGAAATTCGAAACTTGGACTATGACATCTAACGTATTTTTTTGAGGAACGAAAGCAGCAAAAGAAGGACGAGTGTCTGGTATGGAAGATTCAACATCTTTTCCTGCACTTCCAATGCAATTAAGCTCGGTTTCATTGATAAAAACTCTGCAACTGGTAAGTGGTTTAACTCGAATCGCGAGAGTAGGTATTTGTTTTTCAGGAAGGAGAATTTTTAGTCTAAACGTTGCAAATCCAGAGCCGGAAATCTTTTTCTCATCGATAATTTTATCATTCCAAATAGAAGGAAGATTGATAAGTTCCGGTTTCAGTTTTTCCAGATCGGATTGTTGATAAAATCCATTCCAATAAAACTCCCAGGTTCCATCAAGACTGATAACTGATTCTTGGTCTTGATTCCAATTGCGTAGATCAAGTATTCCATTTTGAGCTTTATAAACTGTGAAATCCTTTTTACAATCAATAAAGAATAAGGAGAATAAAAAGAGTAAGAGTTGAAGGAAAATGTTTTTCATGAGTGATTATTACAAAAGTCGATAGATTAAACTCTTGTATTTTGCTCAAAAATGTCAATAGTATTTCGTCCTTTTTTAAAATAGTTTTTCTAGTCTACAGAATTTTCCTCGGATTGAATGCTTTCATTCCGATAGAGGCTAATTGGGATTATGCAAGAATTGCTTTGAGATTGAGTAAGGAAATGGGTTTAGGAGTAACGAAGCGCGAAGATATTCTTTGCGCTTCGTTAAAAAACTGACCGGTTTTATTTATGCGGCAGGTGCTGCACTCGCATTTTTCTTTTTATAGTAACCATAGCCGACTGCACCTATGATTAATAGCAACCAAATATACCAAAATTTAACGAGTATAATTGTCACTGCAGTAATCACAAAGGCAACGATTCCCAATGCAAATCGAATTACTGAACTTCCCATCGTTCCCACGAACGGAATAAAATCCAATAACATAGTCACAGGACCGACTAATAAGGAAAGCCCTGCCCACATCATAATAAATCCAATGACTCTACCAATCCATCTTTTTGTAGAGTCATCTGATTTAATTGCCGCCATTGTTTGCGCGTAATCGCCAACACTCGCACTCATAAACGCTTCGTCTTTGTAAGTATATTTTCCTAGTGAATCTCCTTTCAATGTTCCAAGAAAGGTCATGTCTCCTTCAGGAATTGGTGTGGCACTAACTGAAACTCTTTCACAACCTTCTACTTCATTGTTTGCGCAAGTAGAGGAACTATAAAGATAAGTTCCCGAAGAGATATATCCATTCGTGTTGATTTCACTATCTGCAGGTTTTGAGCTAGGAACTGACGAAGTAAAATCTGTATCAGCTAGATTTACGTTGTAGGTTTTTCCTTCGCTTGAGAGCTTACCACCATTAGCCACATTGGTATCTGATTTCACTCTTCTCTGGTGAAATGCTTTTGCTTTACAAGCTGGAAGTTGGAACTTGGAAGGGCTTTCTGGATCAGATGTCCACTTGAGTTTACACTCTCTTATCTTCTTCTTGTTGCTTCCCTCGCCTTCAGTTCTTTCTTCTTCATCCCAGGCGTATACTTCTGAGCTTTCACTAACGCTGATGTAATTTCCTGTTTTAACAAATAAGCTTCCTACAGGTTGGGCAGATAATTTTCCAGTGATATACACTGGTTTACCTTCTTCCATCTGTGTAACTGGTTTTGCATTTTTGAATGCGTCACCCGCTTGTGTGCAAGTTTCTACTTTGAAAATTAGAAATATTGAGAGAGGAATGAGCGCAAACCCTGTCAATATCCCTTTAACTGAATCGCCAAATTGCGAAAAAAATCCTACTGATTCACTAGATGACATTCCGTCATTACTAATTGCCATAGGTATCTCCTAAATTAAATTTATGTGGAGTAATCCTAGTAGACTTTCAAAATAATACAAGAAGTTTTCTTTTAATCGCTTGTATAAAAAAATTAAAGTAGCAAAAAATAATTCTGAGAGAGGTTGCGTTGAAAATCTTTCACCTAACTCAACATTTCCTCTATTTTGCTAATGTAGAATTACGTATTCCTGCAAAAAATATACTCTTGACTCTTAAAATTACCAATCTTCTCATGGAGGAATGAATAGACTAATTTTAAATTTTACAAACCCTTTGTTAAAACTTTTTTTATTTGTATTTTTTCTCTTTCCGCTTATGCTTTCAAGTCAGGAAGATAAAAAAATGAAATTCTCCACTGAAAGATACAAATCTGATTGGGAAAAAGTTTCTGCCGATGAAACAAAAGGACTACCAAAGTCCGCGCTCGAAAAAGTAAATGCAATTTATAAAAAAGCGAAGGAGGATAACAATCCTTCGCAAACAATCAAGTCTACCATTTATCGTGTGAAGTATATCGGGCAAGTAGAAGAAGATGCATTTGCCAAAGCAATTGAAGAATTACAAAAAGAAACTGACTCTGCGACTTCTTACGCAAAACCGATATTACACTCAATTCTTGGCGAAGTCTATTGGCAATACTACAATAACAATCGCTATTATATCCTACAAAGAACTAAGACGGATAAATTTAAGCAGTCCGATCTTCGCACCTGGGATGCAACCAAACTCATAGAAGCGGCTATTAGTGAGTATACGCTTTCTATCAAAGACATTGAAACTACCAAGCAAATTAAAATCGAAGACTATAGCTCTATTCTAAACCACGATCCGGACTATGTGCCGAATGGTCGTAGCCTTCGCCCAACTCTTTTTGACTTTCTAGCTCATCGCGCTGTTGATTTCTTCGCGTATCAAGAGCATGGACTTGCCCGTCCTGCAGAAACATTTATCATAGACAACCCTGCCTATTTTTCTGACATCAGGGACTTTGTGAAATTAAAAATAGAAACAAAAGATCAAATGGCTTACAAGTATTACGCGCTACAGATTTTACAGGAATTAGCACGCATTCATTTGGCAGACGGAGATTCTACCATTTTAACTGATATTGATTTAAAGCGACTTAGCTTTGTTTATAGCCATTCTATTTTAGAGGATAAGGGCGAACGCTATCGTAAAGCTCTAGATATCCTTGCTGCTAAAAATGCAAGTTCTCCTACTGCGACTGACGTTGCCTTTGCACTGGCTACCTATTGGCATTCCCTTGCTCATAAATATGTTTCAACTCCGACAGATGAAAACAAATGGGTATCCAAAAAAGCATACAATATCTGTGAATCTGCAATTAAGAAATTTCCAAATTCAGAAGGAGCGCAAAATTGCCGTAGTCTCCAAGCTCAAATTAAAACAAAAAGCGTAAGTCTTGTCATGGAAAAGATTAATATTCCAGGAAAACCTTTTCTAAGCCTTATAAATTTTAAAAATCTAGATACAGTTTATTTTAAAATCTTTAAAGTCAACCGAACCAAGATGAATGAGGTAAAGAAAGAGTATGCGGAGTATTACAACAAGCATAAAACTTATATCAACTATGAAGAAATTCTAATTACTCATTTTGCAAAACTAGAAGCAGATAAAGTATTCACAGTAAAACTCCCCAACGACAAAGACTATATGGAGCATCGCGCAGAAGTTCGATTACCCGAACTTGATTTTGGACAGTATTTGATCTTAGCCGGAACAGATAAAAGTTTTACTTTTACAAACCAAGCTGTTTCGTTTGCTTTCACCAATATTTCTAATCTTACTTACATTGATCGAGTGAAGCACACGCAAGATATCGAATACTACGCGCTAAACCGAACCACAGGAGAGCCTGAATCCGGTGTAGACGTTCACACCTACTACCAAATCTACAATAACAAAAGAAGCCGATACGAAATAATAGCCGACCAATCTCTTACAACGGATAAGACCGGTTATTTCCAACTCAAGGCAAAAAAAGATTACAAATACTTTTACATGACACTGCGCAAAGGAAATGATTTCCTAGAGCCAATTGAAGATTATTATGGCGGCGACACCAATCGGCAAATGCCTCTTTACCAGAACCCATTGCAAAAAGATAGTAGCTATTCCACTGTAACCGCTAAACTCTTTTTAGATAGAGCCATTTATAGACCCGGACAAACGATTTACTTCAAAGGTATATTAGTTGAATCAAATGATAAAAAAAGATCAATCAAACCAAACACACAAGTCAATGTAACTTTTTACAATGTAAATTACCAACAAGTGTCGCAGTTAAATTTAACAACGAATGAGTATGGAACTTTCAGTGGAAGTTTTACTGCACCGACTAACGTTCTAAACGGACAGATGAGTCTCAATACAAACTACAACGGCAATGCTTACTTCTCAGTAGAAGAATACAAACGTCCTAAGTTTGCAGTCGAATTTGAAAAAGTAAAAGGGACTTACAGACTTGGTGACCAAATCAAAATCAAGGGATTTGCCAAAGCCTTCTCAGGAGCTAACATAGATAATGCGGAAGTCAAATACCGCGTAGTTCGTATTGCACGCTATCCATACTGGTGGGGATTTTATTTTAGAGGTTGGAATCCTTCCAGCCCACAAATGGAAATTAAACAGGGAAATCTTAAAACAGATGAAAAAGGCTACTTTGAAATCGAGTTCGAAGCGATTGTTGATAAGTCCGTTCCCAAAGAGCCGGGGATTTCTTTTTCGTATCAAGTTATTGCTGATGTCACTGATTTAAACGGAGAAACTCGCTCTGCATCCGGTTTTGCCTATGTGGGTTATACTTCGTTAATCGTAAATGTAAATCTACCGGATATGTTAAACCTGGAGCACAAAGAACCGTTTGATGTGATTACAACAAATTTAAACAATGAATTTGAGCCTGCCCAGGGATATATCACGATTCATAAATTAAAAAATCCTCCTCATGCCTTTAGAAGTAAAAAATGGCAGAGACCGGATAAGTTCATTTTGCCGCAAAAAGAATACCAAAAAGATTTTCCTAATGATGTGTATGACAATGAGGATGAAGTCTCTAAATGGGAAAAGGAAAAAGAAGTTCTAAACACTCCTTTTAATACAGAAAGAGAAAAGCATTTAACTCTAAAGAATTTAAATAAATGGAAACCTGGAAAATATGTATTAGAAATCAAATCTGTGGATAAATTCGGACAGGAAGCCAAAGAAATAAAATACTTTACTATCTATTCCGAAAATCCAAAGCTTTCCGTTCCACTTCCTTCTTATAGCTGGGTATTTCCATTAAAGCAGAGCGCAGAACCGGGAGAAACCGCTGGAATCCTAGTTGGCTCTTCTGAAAATGTAAAAGTATTGTATGAACTTGAATTAGAGAAAAAGATTATTGTCCGTGAATGGATTTCCCTTGATAATACACAAAAACTTGTAGAGATTCCAATCAAAGAAGAATACCGAGGAAACATCACAGCGCATTTTGTATTGGTTAAGGATAATCAGATATTAGCCAACTCACAGCAAATCTATGTTCCCTATTCCAACAAAGAATTAAAACTGAGCTTTGAAACATTTAGAAATAAATTACAACCCGGAGAAAAAGAAGAATGGCGAATTAAAATCCAGGGACAAAAATCAGAGAAAGTGGTTTCTGAAATGTTAGCCACACTCTATGATGCGTCACTCGATATGTTTAGAAAAAACTATTGGGATTTTTCCATCTATCCGTCTAATTATTCTTATGCGCAATGGCATAATGCAAATGACTTCCAAGTCCAAAACTTTCATCTCTTCCAAAAAGATTGGAACCCTTACGTGTATGGAACAAGTAAAAGCTATGACTCACTCAATTGGTTTGGAATTTATTTGTATGGATTCAGAGGCTATTACGCATATCAAACCACGTCGCGCAGCATGAGAGGAGGGGGAAGATATAGAAATGGCGGCAAACGAGATGCCGATGAAGGAGAAATGGATGATTTATCTGTAGCAGAAGAGCGTGCTCCTATGCCTGCTCCTGCTGCAAGAGGTATGGTTATGAATAAAAAAATGGCAATGCCTAGAGCCGAAATGGCAATGGACAAAGCAGAGCCAATGGAAAAAGAAGAAAAGGCTAAGGAGCCTAACTCACCACAGGGTCAAAGCCAAGCAGGTGGAAATGGTGAAATTACAGGTGTTAAAGCAAGAACGAATTTTAATGAGACAGCATTCTTCTATCCGCATTTGATTTCTGATAAGAATGGTGAGGTTACTATCTCGTTTACCGTTCCAGAAGCTTTGACTAAGTGGAAGATGATGGGCTTTGCTCATACCAAAGATTTAAAATTCGGTATGATTCAAAATGAACTCGTTACACAAAAAGAATTAATGGTAGTGCCTAACGCTCCTCGCTTCTTTAGAGAAGGCGATGAAATGGAATTTACTACGAAAATCACAAATCTTTCTGATAAAAAAATGACTGGTAAGGCACAACTAGAATTTCTAGATGCAGTGACTATGACGCCTATCGCTCACGATAAAATTCTGAAAACAGAAAAGCTGCAATCCTTCGAATCAGAGAAAGGACAAAGCACAGTTGTAAAATGGAATCTCAAAGTCCCCGAGGGGTTACAGGCGATTACCTACAGAGTATTAGCTAAGTCTGAAAACTTTTCCGATGGAGAAGAAATGCCTTTACCGGTATTGACCAATCGAATGCTAGTAACGGAAACTCTTCCTTTGCCGATGCGCGGAAAAGAACCAAAGACATTTAAACTAGAAAAGATGATTAACAATAAATCGGATACGTTAGTGCATCACAAATACACTCTGGAGTTTACATCAAATCCTGCTTGGTATGCCGTTCAGGCTCTTCCGTATATCATGGAGTATCCGTATGAATGCGCGGAGCAGCTCTTTAGTAGATTCTATGCCAATAGTCTTGCATCTCATATCGCAAATTCCAATCCTAAGATCAAAAAAGTTTTTGATTCATGGAAAGAGCCAGCGATGAAACGAAACAATACAAAGGAAGAAAAAACAGGAGCGCTACTTTCTAACTTAGAAAAAAATCAGGAGCTAAAGAGTCTTATGCTCGAAGAAACTCCGTGGGTGTTAGACGCGCAAGATGAAACAGAGCGCAAAAAGCGAGTGGGACTTTTATTTGACTTAGCTAAAATGACAGATGAGTTAGAGAGAGCACTCGACAAACTCATGAAAGTCCAAAGTAGCAATGGGGGCTTCGCATGGTTTGCCGGTATGCAGGAAAATCGTTATATAACCCAACATATCGTAACAGGAATTGGACATCTAGATCATTTAGGTGTTAAACGAGTTCGTGAAAATTCCAAAGCCTGGAGCATGACGACTAGAGCAGTGCAATATCTAGACTGGCAATTCAAATCTGATTATGATTATTTGGTGGCAATAGAGAAGAAGGATAAGATTGATATGTCGCTACAGCATATTGGCTATCTACAAATCCAATATCTCTATGCTAGAAGTTTCTTCAAAGATGTTCCCATTCCAGAAGAAGCAAAAGAAGCATTCGAGTATTACAAATGGCAGGCGAAAACCTACTGGACTAGCTTCCTGGGAAATAAAATTTCAACTGGAATGATAGCATTAGCCCTTAACCGCATGGGAGAGGCTACTCCTGAGAATTTCCACAAAGCTTTAAGTTCTCATAAACTAAAAGATTTTAAGTCAAATAAAACTCCCGAGCAGATTGTAAAATCTCTCAGAGAGCATGCCCTCAATTCAGAAGAAATGGGAATGTATTTCAAACAGGGTTGGGGATATTATTGGTATGAACTCCCAATCGAAACCCAAAGTCTTATGATCGAAGTCTTCGATGAAGTAGCAAAAGACGAAGATGCAGTCAATGATTTAAAGACCTGGCTCTTAAAACAAAAACAAACCCAAGACTGGAAGACAACCAAGGCAACAAGTGAGGCTATTTATGCTTTACTGCTAAAAGGCGAAGACTGGTTATCCACTGAACAGTCCGTTGAAATCAAACTCGGAAGTAAAATCATTGATCCGACAGCGGATAAGGACATTAATCCGGAGGCAGGCACTGGTTATTTTAAAAAAGCATTTCCAGGAAGTGAAGTAACAAACGATATGGGAAATGTTTTAATTACTCCGAAAAATAATCTTCTCAAAGCAAAGAATGGAGGCGTAAGTTGGGGAGCGGTTTACTGGCAGTATTTTGAACAGCTAGATAAAATTACTCCTGCGGAAACTCCGCTTAAACTCCAGAAGAAACTTTTCTTACAAGAAAACACAAAGACCGGTCCTGTGATTACGCCTATCGACAATAAAACGAAATTGAAACCGGGTGATTTAATCAAAGTAAGAATTGAACTTCGTGTGGATCGCGATATGGAATTTGTTCACATGAAAGATATGCGCGCTGCAAGCTTTGAGCCGACTAACGTTATCTCTCGCTACAAATGGCAGGACGGTCTCGGTTACTACGAATCAACTCGCGATGCAGCGACTAACTTCTTCTTTGATTCACTTCCAAAGGGAACATACGTTTTCGAATATCCGCTTCGCGTAACGCATAAGGGCAATTATTCGAACGGCATCACAACCATTCAATCCATGTATGCCCCTGAATTTACAAGTCATTCAGAAGGCGTGCGGGTGAAAATAGGGGAGTAGCCTTCCCTCGTTGGATTTTTTATTTTTTGCATGGGCTGAACTGACGCCCATGCGATGAGTATTGCGCCCCGTTGGGGCTTTCGTATATATGTTTAAAGAAACCACTTGAGTAGTCTCTTTGGATTAAAACACTTAGAGAAATAAATCCGACACTTTTAGTCATGAAATTATATTCTTGAGCTAGAAATATATAGTTTGACAGGATGACGCTCGAATATTGTATAATAAATCAATCTTTCCAATCGAAATAAATTTTGCGTTTGTATAATTTAAATGCATGAGGTTTTAAAATGAATAAATTGGTAATAGTATGCTTAACTGCATTGTTGACATTTTGCCCTTCTCCAAAAAAGAATGATACGCTAGAAAAAGCTCTTCCGTTGCTTCTTCTCAGTTCTTCCCCGGCTACTTCTAGCAGTAATCTGGAACAATATACTCCAAATCAAGCAAACTGGAAAACATTCGAAACAAAACCAATCGCTGCTGGAAATACTGCCCATGATCCTGATAGTGTTACTTGGATAACAAAAGCTCAATGGGAAGCTTCCAGATGGGACGGAAAAACAATTTACGATCCGACTAAAATGACCGGGGCGCAATTTTTTGCCGCAATTTGCCCAAGTGCAGATCGAGTTCGTGGAATCAGAGAAGTTTTTTATCAACACAACCCTTTTAAGGACAATAAAAATCCAACAAAGGCGGAATTGGATGAATGGCATCGAATTGCAATCAACCATGTTCGGGCATTAGTTGGTTATACTAGTGCAGACAGACAAGTCCAAAAAGATCATTGTATGTTTAAACGAGCATTATGGGGTGATGAAAGACAGCAAACAACTATGTGGGATGCTAAATACCCTGGAACAAATGGTTCCGCAGCCGGTCCTTGCCAAGGTTCCACCAATGCTCATTGTGGTGCCAGTTTTATTCCAAGCGCTTCTGACCAGGCTCCTTACTTCATAGGGCAAGCACAGACTTGCACAGCAGGTGCCGGTTCAGAAGGTATAATTAGTGGACCAAAATCAAATATTCCTTGGTCACTAAAATGGTCTCGCGGGTTTTGTAACTTTCTTGCAGCAGAAGGATTTTGGGGAGGACATGTAGGACCTTGGTTTCACAGAGAAAAATTTGGTTTTAGTTTCTGGGACTCAGATGTTAACAATAACAATAGCATCGCCATATTAAGAGCCAAATGGACTGGTAAATTAATGCCGAGTCTTTATACTGAACCGGCACCAGAGCCGAATTATGAGTAATAATAAAATGAATAAGGAGTTAAACGATGAATAAAACAATTTTTATTTTTTTGAGCTATATGATTTTTCAAATTTCAATTCTATATGCCAATGATACTTTTACACCAGATCAAGCTGATTGGAAAACGTTTCAATCCAAACCTTTTGCTGCGGGTATAACCGCTCACGATCCTGATAGTGTCACTTGGATTACAAAAGCACAATGGGAGGCTTCCAAATGGGATGGAAAAACAATTTACGATCCGACCAAAATGACCAAAGCCCAATTTTTTGCTGCAATCTGTCCTAGTGTAGATCGGGTTCGTGGAATCAGGGAAGTTTTTTACAAAACAAATCCGTTCAAAGACAACAAAAACCCCACAAAAGCAGAAGTGGACGAGTGGCATAGAATTGCAATCAACCATGTTCGGGCATTAGTTGGATATACAAGTGCAGACAGACAAGTTCAAAAAGACCAGTGTATGTTCAAAAGAGCCCATTGGGGAGATGAAAGAAAATATACAACTCTATGGGATACAAAGTATCCTGGCACAAAGGTTTCCGCTGCCGGTCCTTGTGGTAAATTAAATACTGATGCGCATTGTGGAGCGAGTTTTATCCCAAGTGCAGCAGACCAAGCACCTTATTTTGGTGGAACTGCACAAACTTGCACTACCCAAGCTGGAGCAGAGGGTGTATTCCCTGCGCCAAAGTCTAATATTCCTTGGTCACTCAAATGGTCTCGTGGCTTATGTAACACACTAGCGGCAGAAGGCTTTTGGGGTGGACATACCGGACCTTGGTTCCACAGAGAAAAATTTGGCTTTAGCTTCTGGGATGCTGATCCTAAGACTAACGGAAGCATTGCAGTCCTGCGAGCAAAATGGACAGGAAAGCTAATGCCGAGTTTATATAAGAAACCGTGACCTAATTTTTAGAAATCAAAGTGCATTTTTATATCCGATTTTATCAATATAGAATGCACTTATCCTAAAAAATTCCATTTATCGTTTTCCCTTATGGACAGCTCACTGTGGGATCTAAGGGAATATTATATTTTGAGGATAGATAGCATTCTACGACAGTGCGGTTTACACTCGTAAATGCTCCATCAAAATAAATGACTTCTGCTATTTGTCCATTAAAGGCTGTGGCTGCCCCCTGCGCCCTTCTTTGTCCAACGGTGATGTCGTAGTCTGCAGAAGAAAATGCCGTGGCAGGAGTTGCCACGGAGGCGACTGTTTTCCCGTTCAAATAGAGATTAGCAGTATTACTGATTTGGTAAGTGAAACTATCTATATACGAATTGCCTGATACTAGAGGATCGCTCGAACCCGGCACAGATATAATGTTACAAAGTCCTGCCTCTGCAATATGATGAACCGGTCCTGGCATCCAAACAATCATTTGTTCTTTTTCATAAGAGTTGCACCCAGAAGCAATGGATATGATTCCATGCGAAGAACTTACTACGAGTGTTGGATTAAAAACACTAAAAATTGCATAATTTGATCCTGTCAGACCAGAGCTACCTGCTCTTATTAAATGCTGATTGGACACACTGGAAAAACTGACAGAAGGTTTTGCATTCAAACCAGAAGCAGCAAAAATGGGGGGATTCACCGCGGTCACATGGTTTAGATTTCCGCTATTATCATTCCAAGAAGCAACATTGTTTCCGTTCGCTAGATTGCTTAGGCTATCTGCTTGAAAGTGAATCTTTAAACTGCTTGTTGCAGGCGTTGTTGTCCAAGTTGAAACCTGCATCGGATGATAACCGGATAAAGCCAATATCTCTGCATTTGTCAAAGCAGCATTATAAATCCGAACGTCATCAATATCACCTGTGAAATATCCTGTAACTGCATCCGATCCGATATAAGTGGCAGTGGTAGGAGTGACTGGAGTTGTTGCTGCCAGTGTCGCAATAGAAACTCCATTTAATCTTAAATCCCAGTTGGTTCCAGTTGCAATGAGTGCTATATGGCTCCAAACATTCAGAGGTGGGGCAACGGTTGATGGTATATAGGCGGCTCCTCCCAATATTCCTTTTAGAACATTGCCCGCCCCTGCATCTATCAGAATCCCGTAACCATCGGATCCCGTTCCATTGACTACTATATAATTTAAGCCTGCATTGAATGCAGTTGGTCGAAACCAAGCAGAAAGAGTTACATTTCCCGCAACCGATGTAGTTACTGGAGTTGTTGTGAAAAATTTAGTTGCCCCATTGAATGTATAGGCGCTGTTTGTTGTTCCACTTCTATCCTTTGTTAAGCCAGGTGCTCCAGAGGATGTCAAGCTGTTGTTGTTTCCACTTGCGTCTGCTGGATTCCCGTTGAAATCGTATCTTGCTAAAAGGTTTGTTGGCACTTGCACTGCAATCTGACGAATTTGAGCTGCTGTTAATGCATAATTATAAATACGAACGTCGTCGATTTTGCCTGTGAATTTATTGCTGAAATTGACATTTGCCCCAACGTTTAAGACAGCTAATGTGGTATTTACAGTCGGAAGAGTTCCAGTTCCAATTTGTTTTCCATCTACATAAATACTCGCAGTCGTTCCGCTAAGCGTTCCACAGATATGCTGCCAAGTATTGATTTTTGGAGTGTAAGTAGCATAGCCTGTTGTGCCCCAACTCCAAAAAGAAACATCCGTTGACGGATAAGTGGCGTTAAGTGTTAGCCCCATTGCATTGTCAGTGCTTGCTGTGCCCTGTGAGAGTATAACACTGTTATTCGGGGTGGCGGTTGGATTTACCCAGGCACAATAAGTTCTAGCAGAAGAGGAAGTTGGCAATCCAGCAGGATTCGCAATCGTTAAATACTGGCTCGAACCATCAAATTTATAGCTACCATTTGCATCTCCATCTTTTCCATTTGCTAAAGTTGGTGCTCCGACAGCAGCCAAAGTCAATCCAGAGCCGCCAGCCTCAACGAGAGAGCCAGCTGCAAAGCTAAATTGGAAAAATCCCGAGTTAATAGCAATGCTTATAGTCGCGCTCGTTGAGCCAAATGAATTCGATGCAGTAATCGTATAAGTAGTCGTCGATTGTATGGTAGTTGGAGTTCCGCTCAGAACACAAGAACTGCTGAGAATAAGTCCTGCTGGAAGGGAAGGGCTTGAACTGCAAGAGCTAGGAGTGCCAGTTATCATTGGTGTCTCGTTTGTGATCGCAATATTCTGACTGAAAGTAAAAGGACTGCCCGCATAAACAAGATTAGCCGGTGCAGTTGCACTCACGGTGATACTGATAGTTGTCGAGACACTAGTCGATGCATTGGAAGCAGTAATTGTATAAATAGTAGTCGCTTGCATTGTCGTCGGAGTGCCACTGATTGCACAAGTTGTGTTATCAATGGAAAGTCCGGTTGGCAAGGCTGGGTTTGCCAAGCAGGATGTTATGCTTCCTGAAATCGTTGGAGTAATCGTATTGATTTGAATGCTTTGCGTAAATGTGTAGGGAGAACCTGCATAGCTAATCGCAATTGGTGAAGACGAAGACGAGCTATTGCTACTATTTTTGAGTTTAAAAAGGAACAGAAATTCTAAGCCATTTCTTTCTAATGTAGGCAAACATGAGGAAAAAATAAAACATAAGATGATTGACTTTAGTCTCAAGTGAAAACCCTCAACAGAACGCCATACATTGAACGCGATGATTCCAAATATGTAAAGCCAAATTACCCGCTTCTTCTGAAAATCTGTATTAAGATTGACTGTCTTACTTCATTTCTAATTGTTACACAAGGCAAAGAGGGGTGGTTCTCCATTCTCCTCTCCATTCTCCTTGCTTAAATTGGTATTTTGTTAAGGGGATATTTATGAAATTTCTAAAGAGAAATAGTCATTATTGGGTCGGAAGGACGTTGTCCATGCTGATTATCTTTCTAATCGGAATTCTGGCAGTTACCGGGTGCGGCAAGCAGAAAAAAGATCAATCAACAATGGCTTCGGCTATCGCCATCTTCGCGGCAGGAAGTTCCAATCCAGTAGCTAATGCGAGCACGGGAACAGGAACGGGCACTGGAACATCTGCAGCTGATACAGCAATCGCTACAGACAAAGCGGCTCTGGTGATTACCTATGCGGGAAGCGATAGTTCCTCCAATGTGACTCAGAATTTTACTGTCTCAATAGCGGGTGCCAGTGGTACTACAATTAGCTGGAGCAGCAATAATGGAGCCGTAGCTATTGCCGGAACTGTTGGAACAGTTACAAGATCTGTTGGTATTAATCATGCTACCGTGACATTGACAGCTACGATTTCTAAAAGCGGAGGAACTAGTGATACAAAGGTTTTTACCCTAACGGTAAAAAGAAATATCACAGGTACTACTGCTCTGCGGGTTTACGGACAGGATGGAAGCTTTACCACCGTGAAGACATTGAGTGCTTATACATTAAATACTCCTTCTAAAGTAGTAAAAGATAGTGCTGGTGGTACATATATTGTTGATTTTAATAATAATCGGGTGTTGTATTTTTCTGGGACGAGTATGGTAGCCACACGTGTCTACGGACAGGGTGGTAGTTTTATTACTAATACCGCAAATAAAGGTGGATTGAGTGCGGATAGTTTAAATAGACCGACAAGTGTGGCAGTAGATGCAGGTGGAGTGTATATCGTTGATAACCTGAACCACCGTGTTCTGTATTATTCGGGGACGAATACTACCGCAACTCGTGTGTATGGGCAAGCTGGTAGCTTTATTGTGGGTACTGCGAATAATGGCGGGATAACCGCGAATAGCCTAAATGCTCCAATAGGTATAATGGTGGATACGGGTGGAGTATTTATTGCGGATTCTTCGAATCATCGGGTGCTTTATTACTCTGGAATTAGCACCACCGCTACACGTGTATATGGACAGGGTGGTATTTTTACAATTGCTACTGCTGCCACAACTGCTAACGGTTTACGTAATCCACCTTATGTGACAGCCGATGCCAGTGGAGTATATATCGTTGATGCAGTGAATCATCGGGTGCTTTATTACTCTGGAATTAGCACCACTGCTTCACGTGTATATGGACAGGGCGGCGTTTTTACAACAGGTACTGCTAACAATCCAGCGTTAAACGCGGATAGCTTAAACGGTCCGTATGATGTCGCATTGGATGCGAGTGGCGTGTATATATCAGATACCTCTAATAATCGTGTGCTTTTTTATTCTGGGACTAGTACTACAGCAACGCGAGTTTACGGTCAGAGTGGTAGTTTTACAACAAACACTGCTAATACTGGTGGATTAGGTGCGAGTAGTCTTAGTGCGCCTTATGGAGTCTTCTTGGATGTCAGTGGAGTTTACGTCGCTGATTATTCTAATCATAGGGTGCTTTATTATTCGGGAACTAGCACAACAGCCACGTCGGTTTATGGGCAAGGTAGTTTTACAATTGCCACTGCTAACAACCTGATCAGCGATGGTGGAGATTCTTTTAAGTTAGCAAAGTCTTTAGCGGTAGATGCAAGTGGTATGTATGTTGCTGACTATTCAAATCATCGTGTTTTATTTTTTCCTACGAATAGCACTACAGCCACTCGTGTCTATGGTCAGGGCGGTAGCTTCACAACAAATATTGTCAATAAGGGTGGAGTCAGTGCGGATAGCTTAAATTCACCAAATGGTATCGCGCTAAATGGCAGTGGTGTTTACATCGCTGATTCCCTTAACCACAGGGTGCTCTATTATTCCGGTAATAGCACGACTGCTACTAGAGTTTATGGGCAGGGTGGTAGTTTTATTACAAATGCTCTCAATAATGGTGGCACTGTAGCCACAGATAGTCTTAACACACCGTATGGACTTGCATTGGATGCAAATGGTCTATATGTGTCTGATCAAGGTAATCACCGCATATTGTATTTTAATGGGATTGATACGACCGCTACAAGAGTCTACGGGCAAGCGGGGAGTTTTACGACTGGCACTGCTAACAATCCTGGATTAAGTGCGGATAGTCTAAATGCCCCTGTCATTTAGCTTTAGATTCAGGTGGAATATATGTTGCGGATGCGTTTAATAGCCGAGTGCTTTATTATTCAGGGACTAATACGACCGCGACAAGAGTATATGGACAAGCGGGTAGTTTTTCTACTGGAACCGCCAATAATCCTTCCTTAAGCGCAAACAGTTTAAACCAACCGTATGGGGTTGCCGTCGGTATCGGCGGAATATACATCGCAGATTATTCAAATCATCGAGTATTATTTTATCCCGATATCAGCACTACGCCAACACGAGTCTATGGGCAGGGTGGTAGTTTTACCACAAATACTCTTAATAATGGTGGGATAAGTGCGAATAGTCTGAATGTTCCAGCTGCCGTAACAGTTGATACAGATGGCTCACTGTATATTGCAGATCGTTTGAACAATCGAGTTTTGTGGTATTGAGTTGGCAGAATGGAATAGAATTATGGGAGATGTTGGAAGCAAATTACTATAAAGATAAAGAAAATATATTTTTTAAAGCATACAGTATATCAGCATGCTATCAATGTATGCAAAAATAGGAAAAAATGTTACATATGAATGAATCTAAAACAACAATAGAAGAGCCAAAACGAACTGGATTATTGATCTGGTTGATTGTCTCACAATTTTTTGCAATTTGCTCGCTCGCGTTCTGGGCTGTCTCGGCAACAATGTCCTTAATGTCTTTCGATGCTGGCATAACCATAGCCGCATGGGCTGTTGTTATTGTAGTTTGGTCTTATCCACTTTTCCCAATTGGGATGAGTATTGCTTCGTGGATTGCCTATAAGCGCCGTAAAAACCGATTGGCGGCAATTCTCTCTGGTATGCCGTTAGTGCCACCTGTTGTGTTTTTCATTTTATCAATGTTTATCTTTTCTTCTTAGCCACTTGTCGGTAATGCGTAATTGGGAATGAGGAATGAGGAATGAAATTCGAGATACAATGCTAAAACTACAATGGAAAACATTACTCATTACGCATTATTAATTGCCCATTAAAAGAAAAGTCTCTAAAATTCTCGACGATTACGCTATCTGAGGAAGAAAATTCACGATCAATCAGGAAAAGTTTAACATCTAGTAAGGAAAATGCTATCCAAAGTGGGGAAGATACTCTTCCTAATAAGGAAAATGCCATTCATAGATAGGAAACTTTCATCTTTAATGGGGAAAATCCTATCTATGAATGAGAAAATTGTATCCATTGAAGGGAAACTGCTCTCATTGATTAGGAAAATACTATCCATTAAAGGGAAATTATCATCCTTAATAGGTAAAATCCTATTCATCGAGGAGAAAACACAATCCTTTAGAAGAAATATTCTATCTATACCAAGGAAAACCCTATTTTTTTTAAGAGAATCGATATAATTTCTAAAAAAATTCGTCTTAATAACAGAAAATGGTTATCTGTAGTCTAAGATAGAGTAGTAATAGGGAGGATACATGACACTAAAATCGGGAAATAATACAAATGAGGCAGAAATACCCGCCAAGACAGAAGAAACATCTACAAAGCATTCGCATTCCAAGGCTTATCGAAAGCAAAATATCGCTCAAAGACTAGCAATTGTTAAAAGAGCCTTAGACAATAGCAAAAACAATCCAGAAATCTCCGCTCAATTGGCGGTCTTTGGTTATAACTCTGAGAGAATTCTTTTCTTTGAAAATCTTTACAACGAAGCCGTGGAGGCAAATAGCTATCAGCAAAAGGAATTTGGAGAAAAGTTCGAGGCTCATGCTGAATTTGAAAGGCTTTTTGCTATCGCTAAGAGAGATTATTTCGGAGCACTGAGTGTCGCGAGAGTCGCCTTCAAAAAACAACCCGAAAAGCTTACCAAACTTGGAGCAGATCAAGTAAAAAAGCAAACCATCAGTGGATTAAACGACCAAATGCAAACTTTTTATGACAATGCTCTGAATGATGAAAGCATACTCGAAGCCATGTCCGTCTTTAGTTATGATCAGAAAAAATTGACCGGTTTCAAAGGGAATTTTTTAAGTTCACTATCTGCCTACAGTAATTTTTATCGAGAGAATGCAGAATCAGTCATCGCCACAAAAGCCAGAGATAAAAAAATTGAAGCCCTAGATGATTTCTATTCCGATTTCTTCACCATCGCAAAACTCGCCTTCGCAAATAACCCGCAGTTACTAAAAGAGGTAGTCTAAGCGCAACGACTTCTGGGGTTACAATCAGCAACAGTGAGACTGTGCAATCTTGTTTTTTGAGAAGGGAAAAAAATGAATAAAAAAAAACCAAATGTTGAAATTTAAAAATAGCAACATTTGTTTTTTAAAATTTTATAAAAAAGAAAAACTATCCGGTATTTTATTTTTCTACCTTTGTAGCTAATTCTTCGTATGCTTTTGCTAAATCATCTAAAGATTTTGCTTCTTCTAGCATTTCTTTTTGATGATTGATTTGAGTAGTAGCTTTTCCACCTTTCTTTACACTAGCCATTTCTCTCAGTCTTGCAGCCATTTTCTTTTTGTTATCAGCTTCTTTTAAAAGGTAATTATGAACCGCTTTTTTCTCTTGAGGGCTCTCTGCTTTTTCTACCATTAGCCTTTCGATATCTTCTACTGCATACGCAGAAAAAGAAAACAGAACTAACAACAGTATTGAAATTATTTTTTTCATTTTATCTCCTATGATTTATAAAACTAAAAATTAGACTCAACAACTTCTTTTTAGTTCGCAATATTTGTTTATTAAAAAAAATTTCAGAGAATGTTTTTGGAAATCATTTTAAATTTTTAGTTGTTAATAACATTCATTTCTAAAAAATAAAAGTTAGACTAACACGTATTATACTTTAATGTTTAACTATTAAGAGGCTAATGAAGTGTAATCGTTATTCGTATTTTTCAAAGGAGCATTTGTTATGTTTAATTTCAAAATAAATATTATTTTTTTTCTTATGATTTTACTCTCGGTTTTTTCTGTTTTCTCGCAAGATAAAGAAAATGAATTTAAAAAAGAAAAAACAGAGGGCGAGATTACAGAGACAAAAATAATTCCAATCTCAGATAAATCTATGGAATTAAAGTTGGGTTTTTACGGATTCCTAAAGACAGATTATGTTTATGCAAATCATTCTGTTCTAAGTTATGGAAGAGAAAATCTAGTTGCACCTAACCAAGCGAAACGACATGTGCAAAGAAATGATAACCAACCAACATCTAGTATTCAACTAGCAGATACAAGATTGGGATTCAAAGCGGAGTATGGTAATTTGCTCAATGGAATTATTGAAATGGATTTTATTGATTTTGATAAATCTACACCCAATGTAAATGTAAGACCAAGACTACGACAAGCATATATAAACGCTAAACTAACTAACAATGTAGAATTATTTACAGGTCAGAAATGGGATATTTTTTCTCCACTGAATCCAGAAACTTATAATATAATAAATAGTTTATTTTATTCTGGGAATGTCGGTTGGATTCGGGAACAATTCGGAGTAACATACAAATTAAATCCAGAATTACAGTTTTCAACGGCACTGGGAAATTCTTCTGTAAACACTTCCGCATCTCCTTCCATTTCTGTTGAAAAAAATAAAAATCCGACTTTAGCCGGACAAATGAAATGGACTCCTAATGAGCAGAATACAATTTTTGTTTCTGGAATTTATACTAATAGATCCTATCATGATCCTGCTCTTGATCCTGCCTACTATGATGGAAAACCTTTGGTTTACGATGGCAGCTCTGATTCATTTTTGCTGGCTTCCGAAATAGGGAAATCAAACCGAATCAGAAGAGACGCGACCGGGTTGTCTGCAGGTTCCGAAATGAAACTTTCTAATAGTAAGTTTAGAGTAAAATGGGAAATCAATTGGGGAAGAAATCTCTCTGATTTGAATACGTTAGGAATAGGTCAAGCACAGGTAACTACAAACGATAATAGTTTTCTTTCTTCTCCACAAAGTGTTTTCATTCAGTCAGAAACGGGAGGATTATTGAACGACTCCTATTCTCATAGTTTACGAAAATACAATCAAAACAGAACAGAGGTTAAATCAATTGAAGAAAGGGGAGTCTGGTTGTCTTTCATTTATAAAATCGATCCGAAATGGGAGGTCGGGGTCTTACTAGGAGTGACAAAGATAAGGAATCAAAAAGATTTGAGTCCTGCTTTCTCGGATTCTAAAAAAGGAATTCTTCGTGATTTTTCCAAAGCTCAAGGAGATCCAACAAATGGTATTTGGACTGCGAACCATCTGGGAAGAGTTCGAGAAAACAGCGAGTTTGGATACCACATAACGTATATGTTTGCGGATCGTTTAAAAATTTTTTTCAACATGAATACATACGCACATTCTATCAAGATCCAGATAGCAGAAAGAATGCATTCGCTCACATAAAAAGCTTTGATATTTCTACAGGAAATATCCAATTACAAGAAGTGAAATTTCCATATCAATATTCCTCCGCTGTGGCAAATGCACATGTGTTGAGAATAGGAACTATGTTTGCCTTTTAACATAGTTCCTATTTTTTAAATTTAGCCCGTAGTCTTTAATCCACTTGCAATTGCATTTACGGTTAAGAGCAAATTCATTAGGACTGTTTCTCCTTCCGGATTATTGTCATTAGCCAATAGCTCTCGCCATTTTTTCAAAAGTTTTACTTGTTCGTTGTGCAATAAAACTAATCCGTTTTTTCTATACTGGAATGATTCTAGTAACTGCGGTTTTTTTACTCCTAGCTTTGAATCAAAAATTTCTTCCATGAACTGAACCGTTTTATTGTATTCAGCTAAAATAGTGTTTAAGAATTTTTCTCCGAGCTTTGCGTTAGGAACTAACGTTGTGTATAACTTCATAATATCAGGATCTGCATAGACAAGATTCAATACTACATTACTCATTACATAATATAAAAAATTCCAATCTTTCACTTCTGTTTTTAGAAGAGCAAAACTTTCTGGATTCTTTGTTTTTAATTCTTCGAGTGCACTTCCAATTCCATACCAACCGGGAAGATAAAACCTGGATTGATTCCAACTAAAGACCCAGGGAATCGCACGCAAATCTCCAAGAGATCTTTTTCCTGTTCTTCTAGATGGTCTTGAACCGTGGCGGCTATTCTCTATTACGTCTATAGGTGTTGCGAAACTATAAAATTCCATAAAATCAGGATCAGTCATTAACTCTCTGTAAACCGCTTTACTTTTTTCTGAAAGATCATTCATGTAATTTTCAAAGCGATGCTCTCTTTTTGGTAAAGAAGAATGCTTGATATTAGTAGATGCAGAGCTAGCTAATATTAATTCCAAATTGTAAATAGCTGTATTTCGATTCGCAAATTGTTGCGAGATAACTTCTCCCTGCACAGTCATTCTAATTTTTCCAGAAAAAGAAAAATGAGGAAGTGCCTGCATAAATTTATGCATCTTTCCACCACCACGACTTATCGTTCCACCTCTTCCATGAAAATACATGATTTCCAATCCGTGTTTCTTTGCAATATCCGTTAGCCGCTTCTGGCATAGATATAAATTCCACTGACTCGCAATGATACCACCGTCTTTATTGCTATCGCTGTAGCCTAGCATGACTTGAACGATTGGATTTTTTCCTGGATATTTATTTTGATTATGGAGAATACTTTCTTTTACGATTGGATGCGTTATATACTTTTCAAAAATTTCGGGAGCTTGTTGTAAATCTTCCACTGTTTCAAAAAGAGGAACAATACTCAAAGGACAAAATAGTTTTCCAGAATCTTTATCCAAATGAAGAAGCCCAATTTCTTTTGCAAAAAGATAAACTAGCAAGAGATCGGATAATGATCTTGTCATACTAACTATGACTCCACCGATACTCTTAGCTCCTGAGATTGCTAAATTGTTTTTTACAATTCTAAAATACGTTAACAAGTCCTCCGATTCTTTTTCGGTATGCGAATCGGAAATTAAAAATGGACGCATACTCTGTAGTTCGCTATTGATAAACGAAACTCTTTTGTCCTCTGACCAATTCGAAAATTGAAAATCTTCAAAACCTGCATTCTTTAAAATCTGCTCAAATACCATGTCGTGGTGTTTGCTGTTTTGTCGAATGTCGAGGGAAGCTAAATGAAATCCAAAAGTTTGAATGAGTCTTTGAATTGGAAAAATATCCTTTTCTACAATTCTATTGGCGGAAATTTCAGTTAGCGACAAATTGAGAGTATCCAGATCAGCCAACAATTCTTCAGGTGAATAATACGAATAATCCGTCATTGTCTCAGTTGGCAAGCGGTGAATGATTAGATTTACATACTGACGCCAGGGTTCATCGTGATTTCGCTTGAGACATTCTTCTCCGGTGTTTCCCATGCGCTTTGCTAATTCAGCAATTTTAGTCAAGAAGCGATCAGACGGCATTTGCAATCTATCAGAGAGACTTAACTTTTTTATCAAGTTTGTTAATTCATTTTCGATTAATCGAATTGCTGTTGTTCTAAAAGTTTTGAGGGTATCCTCTGTTACCTGCGGAGTTACAAAAGGGTGACCATCTCTATCTACCCCTACCCAATTTCCAAATCCGAGGAGTGGGAAGTTTTTAGAGTCCTTGATTAAACTTGAATTAAATCCTAAATGCTTCCATGCAAATTTTAGTTTATCGTCAAGACCCGATAGCACATTTGGAAATACATTTTCTAAATAATGAAGGATATTATTTCTTTCCGAAATTACATCTGGCTTTTGTAAATAGATTTCTCCCGTTCTCCACAAACGCTCTAAGGATAATTTTATTTCTTCTCGGATCATTTCTTTTTCGGAGTTAGTCCACATTGAGTTTTCTAATTTTAAAAGATTCAAATACAAAACTCTGTGTTGATCTAAAACTGTAATTCTCTTTGCTTCCGTTGGATGGGCTGTTAAAACTATCTCGGAATAAATATTAGGCAACTGCTTTGAAATATCTTCCTGGGAAAATCCTTTTTCTTTTAAGTCGATTAACTTTTCTACCCAGAGTCCTTTTTGACCTTCTGCTCCTTTTTCGGTTTCGACTTTTCTTCTGTATTGGGCTGCGGCATTTTCTTCTACTATGTTTAAAAGTTGAAAGTAAAGTGATAATACCTGTGAAGTTTTTTCGGAACTCTGTGAATTTAACTGACTCAAATCTAATGAGCCTGATTCTACTTTTTCTAAAATGGAAAGCGCTTCCTTCTCATTTAGCTCAGTTAATACTTCCTTTAAACAGTTTAATGTGTATGTAAGGTCTTTTCTAATTTTCATAATCTCCCCTATCTTGGTTTTGTTAAATGTATTTATAATTTGTGAATTGCATCTCTGTTGAAAAACTTTGGTGCATTATTTTGACTGGGCTTTTTTATTCTTTGGGGTTTCTTTTTCTATAATAATGAAAAAAATCTTTGGAGATAATGAAATAATCCAAAAATAAAAGAAATGGAAGCCTTAGATGATTTCTATTCCGATTTCTTCACCATTGCAATTTACACCCAATTAGCCGCTTGATTTGTTTATTGGATAGAAAATTTGCTAGACTAAGAATGCAAACTTAAAAACCAAAAGAATCGAGATAAAAGAAAGTTAAGCAAGTTATCTGATTGCTAAGTGCTAAAAAAAGCACTTTATTCGATTTTCAGATTGCAATCATGTAAATAGCCTTTTTATCTGGAAAAATACAGGAGTATCGCAAATGACAAGTACGTTTCCGAAGGCGGTGTAGGTTTCCTATGTTCGAAGAAATTGATCAACTAAAGAAGCATTTAGACAAACTTCGTCCCTTAGATCCTCGTTTGGTGAAAAACCAGTTGGACGATTTAATTTTGCGTTGGACCTATCACTCGAATGCTATCGAAGGTAATACCCTTACTCTGCTGGAAACCAAGGTAGTATTGGAAAACGGAATTACGATTGGCGGTAAAACCTTACGAGAACATTTTGAGGCAATTAACCATCGAGAGGCGATTCTTTACCTCTTAGATATTATTCAAAAGAATGAACCATTTTCAGAGTGGCAAATTCGAAGTATCCACCAACTGATTTTGAAAAATATTGATGATGAACAAGCTGGGGGGTATAGAACTATGAATGTAACCATATCGGGGGCAAGTCATATTCCACCGGATCACAGTTTACTGATAGATAAAATGTCTCAATTGGTAGACTGGTATCATTCCCAAGCCAACACTTTACACCCTATAGAAAGAGCCGCAAAAATTCATGCTGATTTTGTAGGAATCCATCCATTCAGTGATGGAAACGGTCGTACCTCTCGTCTACTCATGAACTTAGAATTGATGAAGGCAGGTTATTTGCCTTGTATCATTACAGTAGAAAGTAGACTCAATTATTACCAAACATTAGATGACTGGATTACAAAAAAGGAAACTAGGAATTTTGTTCAACTCATAGCAGATGCAGAGTTAGATGCTTTAAAACAATACCAACGACTATTGGGTTTTTAATAATACTCTTTTAGTCATGCGTCCATACCAAATTAGCACGTTGGGGTTATTTGGACATTGTGCAAGAACTTCAAGAAAGATTCCCGAATCCTGATGGAATTGTCAAAGAAAACTATCCGCACATAGTAAAACTTTGTTTTGATTACACCCAATTAGCCGCTTGTTCTAATTCAAATGCTAATTCCAATAAAGTTTTATCGTGTCCTAAGCCAGCGAAAAATTGCATTCCCAAAGGTAGACCTTCCTTGCTCATTCCAAGAGGAAGGCTAATGGCGGGACCACCGGAGATATTATGAATTGGGGTAAAAGGAACAAATTCTTTTAATCTTTCATAAGCAAGATGAAATTCTACATCAGTAGTGGACAAATATCCAATCTTTGGAGCAGGATGAGCAATCGTAGGACAAAGTATAACATCAAAGTTTTGAAATAGTTTTTCATACTCTCCAAAGAAATGTCTTAATCGATGAAATAGAATGGGGGATTTGAATATATGCTTAAAATAATGTTTCCCAATTTCTTTCGTCCAGTATTCTAACTTTTCATTGTTAAATTTATTATCTACAATCAATCCTCCCATATGACTAAATAAAAAAGCAAGCATTCCCCAATACAGAAAAAAATCATCGCCTACTTGCTTGCCAAAAGGACAAGGAATTTCTTCCACGGAATGTTTTAAATTCTCACATAGTTTTGCAGTGCGATCAACTGTTGCAACGACTTCTAGATGAACAGGTTTATTAAATGGTATGGATTTAAAGAATCCAATTTTTAGTCTTCTTTGGGAAGGATGCTCTACTAGTCCGATTGGAGGAAGCTTTTTGTTTTGATAAAATTTTTCTGCTTCAAAATAAAATTGAGCTGTATCTCTGACTGTGCGACTAACGACTCCCTGACACACGATGTTCACGGGTAAACTACTCAAAGCATCTTCTCTCATCAAACGATCTCTGCTTGGTTTTAAACCAACTAGTCCACAGCAGGCAGCGGGAATTCGAATAGATCCACCGCCATCATTTGCATGTGCAATCGGAACAACTCCGGAAGCAACCAGTGCCGCAGCGCCACCTGAAGAGCCGCCTGTAGAATGCTCCGTGTTCCAGGGATTTCGAGTGCTTCCATTTAACAGAGATTCTGTTGTCGCAGTTAAACCAAATTCACAAAGCGCTGATTTTCCGAGGGAAACAAATCCAAGCGCACTCATTTGTTGGACTAACTTGCTATTCTTTTTCGCTTCGCTTTTGTGCACTGCAAGTGAGCCATAACTAGTTGGAACTCCCATTACATCTTCATTGTCTTTGATAAAGGTGGGAATTCCAGAAAAGAAACCTTCTGACGGAGTTTTAGAATTTTTTCTAGCTAGATCGTAAGTCTTTGTGATAATCGCATTTAGAAAAGGATTTACCTTCTCTGCTCTTTGAATAGAAGCTTCTAGAATTTCTTCCGCTTTAATTTCTTTTTTAGAAATCAATTTCGCCAATTCTACCGCATCTTTTTTTCCCATTATATCATTACAAAACGCACTTATCATATTTTCC
Source organism: Leptospiraceae bacterium (assembly GCA_016708435.1). Taxonomy (NCBI): domain Bacteria; kingdom Pseudomonadati; phylum Spirochaetota; class Leptospiria; order Leptospirales; family Leptospiraceae; species Leptospiraceae bacterium. The sequence goes on from JADJFV010000033.1 coordinate 357,936, forward strand.
TTCTTGTTGATGATTAAAAAATAGTAAATGTAAACACTCTATTATTTGCTTTATCCGTGAAATAAACTTTTCTTGCAGTGTCTATCGAAATCCCATAAGGGGTAAAAGTTGCACTGATTGTTGAGCTAACATTGGTTATGGTTGCATAATCTACAAGTGTAGTCGCAATACCAGATGAAGTAATCATTCGAATTTTATTATTGGAAGTATCTGCTATGTATACATTCCCATTCGAATCAACGGCAACGCCTGAGGGACGATCAAATAAAGCAGATAATGCAGGTCCATCTAAGAAACCAGAATCGCCAGTTCCTCCAATTGTAGTCACCACTCCCGCTTGCGTCATCATCTTGATTTTGTTATTATTTGTATCTGCTATATAGATATTTCCTAAAGAATCTACTGCGACTCCGAGAGGATTACTAAAAACAGCTCCACCGATTGAACTGACTATTCCGCCAGAAGTTACCTTTCTAATTTTGTTATTGATAGTATCCGCGACATATAAGTTCCCTGAAGTATCTATTGCAATTCCGGAAGGAGTATTAAAAGAGGCAGAAGTTCCGTTGGCATCGGTAGAACCAGAACTGCCAGAGCCGGCAAGTGTGCTCACTGTTCCCGAAGAAATTTTGCGAATTCTATGATTATTCGAGTCAGCTATATACAAATTTCCGCTCGTATCAATGGCGACACCAAGAGGAGATCTAAAAGCTGCCGATGCCGCTAGACCTTCCGTATAGGCATAACTTCCTGAGCCTGCAAAAGTAGTCACATCACCAGATGAAGTAACTCTTCTAATTTTTTCGTTATTCTCATCTGCTACATAAGAATTTCCCTCACTGCCGATTGCTATTCCGGAAGGATAATAAAATGATGCCGCAGTCCTTGATCCATCAGTCGAACCCGGACTACCCGAACCGGCAAGAACATAAGGCACCACAGGATAGGCAACTGTAACTCTAATATCGGTCGTAGTGCCCCCATGAGAATTTGAGGCGGTGATTAAATGAAGTGTTGCCGCTTGAAGAACAGTTGGGCTGCCGCCTATTTCACAGGTAGACGGATTCAGAGTAAGTCCCGCAGGCAAAGCCGGGCTCGCTGTGCAACTTGTTACGGATCCGCTTACATTCACGAGCCCAGCAGAGGCAGGCTGAAGCAAAAAAAATTTATAAGAAAGTTCATAGTAAGACAACCCGGAGGGAGGAGTTCCTGTTGACGTTGTTGCGGTATTTGCCTTAGGAGCCGGGTATCTAAGATTATATAAAAATAAATTTACAAAAAGTCCAACTCCGCCTTTTGCATCGAGAGGATTTGATCTCGAAGGAGTCGAATCGGAATAACAATTTAAAAAGAATGAAATCGATAAGAAATAAATAATTAAGTATTTCATAAAAATCTCCTCTACTAAAATTTTTTGTCCAGAGTTAATGAATAGAATGATTCAATGCCTCTATTGTAAGTTGGGATTGTTTTCATATCCGCTTTCCAACTCGTAGAAGTATCTTTGTATATATGGGATTGATCCGAAATTGGTTTACTTAAAATTACATCAACTAATGAAATTGTCCAAATGAATAGAGCACCGAATTCCATCTGGTTACTCAAATCCGCATGGGTTTTAATTGCTTTATCAATATTATTAAAATAGGCAACATTCGCCATATAGAGTATACCAAAATTATTTGCAGGAGTGCTCAAAAATAATAGGGAAGGCAAAGCGAGATCCTGGTATGAGTTCATGGATTTTAGATATCGTTGGTGTTGAGAATAGGAGCCGACTACTAGTCCTAGAAAACTGATCATATAAACCGATCCCCGAATCGAATTTCCATTCTTCGTCTGTCCCCATCCGGGTAAGACAGCCGATCTCCAAATATAAGGGAAGCGAGAAATATCTTCTTCTACTTTTTTATCGACAAGGCTTACCGGTGGCTTTGCCGCTACCGTAATTGCCAGATCTCCCGTTCTTTCTCCATATATTTTAGTATACGGCTTCTGTTGTTTATTCTTATTGAGTGACCATTGTCGCACGGCTTTTTCTACAAATATTTGCAATTCTCCGAAGGAAACTACTCCGTCTCCATTCTCATCTGCTTTTCCTTCCATACCATAAATTAAATTTTTGGTAAATACACCGTAATCTGATTCGTCATCTTCGTAGCTAAAATACCCTGACTTTGTGGAATAGAATGTAGCAGCCACTTCCGCTTCCGTATATACTTTTTCGCGAATGCTATCTCTTACGGCGCTTTTGGATGTATACAAAATATCTCTACAAGCATCTAATATTAAAAGGGATTTTTTGATTTTCTTCTCTTGAAATTTTTTGACAATCCAATCAATTTTTAGCGAGGTGGTAAATTTTTTATCTGCAACTGTATCTACTGTTAATAAATATCCGTTCTCATCAAAATCGGATATGCCATGACCGGAAAAATACAATACAATCATATCCTCAGGAGTGATGAATCTTAAAATGCTTTCTACTTTCTCTTCAATATTTAGTTTTGTCGGATACAAATGGTTTGAGTCATTTTTAAGAATGTCATCTGTCATGACAAAAACTTGATCGAACTGTCCGAGCTCTTTCAAAATCTTTCCCATTGCTTTTGCATCATTTCTTGCTTTGGACAAATCCGAGATTGTAGAATCATTATAATCATTGATTCCTATTATAAGTGCATATCTCTTCCCTACATTGATTGGAGTTCCTTCTTCATCTATTTCCGTTAATTTGAATCCTTTGGTTTTGATATTATATTTTTTAGTTTGTTTTGGATTCGTTTCCTGTGCGTAAAGACTGAGTGATATTATTAGAATTAGAATAAGACTTTTCCACATGGAATTTAACCTCGCTAGGGTTATTACCTGACAAATACTGTGGAACTGTCAAGCTATTTAATTTTCTCCTGCAAGGATAAACTCGTATAGTCTATGCATAATTATCCGCTCTAGTATAAAAACTAATTAAATAAAAGAAAGTCCACAGAAGTGTTTGCTTACCAGAACGGCGCCAAATTTTATTATGCCGCTAGATGATTTTGTGGCAAACTAAGAGTATTAGCCGAGCAAGTCTCTCACAGCGTAAATTACATCTTCTACATCTTCATCAGTCATACCGGCGAAGAGGGGAAGAGATACAGCCTTATCATACATCTTACTTGCGTTCGGAAAATTCTTACGATTGAAGTTGTAAGTTTTTTTATAATAGGGATGTTCAAAGATTGGGATGAAGTGCAGGCTAGTCCCTATATTGCGCTCTTTTAGTTCTTCTACTAAAGTATCACGTCCCATTTTGGCTAGCTTGGGATCTAATTCTATTCTATATAAATGCCAGGAGTGGTGACCATTCTCATCGGGTAATGGTAATTTAACTCCCCTGATATCCGCAAAGGCAGAATTGTATCTAAGTGCGATTTCTTCTCGGCGCGACCAAAACCCATTAGCCTCATGAAGTTGAACAATTCCTAGAGCCGCCGCAATATCCGTCATATTGTATTTGAAACCGGCATCGACTACTTCATAATACCAACCCGGACGATTGTAGGCATCGCGGTTAATCCCATGTAACCGCATGAGTCGAATTCTGTCAGCCAGCTCTTTATGATTGGTAGTTACCATTCCACCTTCACCGGTTGTGATTCCTTTTGTTGCATAAAAACTAAATACAGTAAAATCACCCCAAGCTCCTATCATTTTGTCTTTATGCTTGGCGGGGAAAGCATGAGCTGCGTCTTCGATTACGTATAGGTTATATCTATCCGCAATTTTTATAATCCCTTCCATATCGCAGGTATAGCCGGCGAGGTGAACGGGAATCAAGGCACGAATTTTTTTGCCTGACTCGATATGTTGTAGAGTTTTTCCATCCCAGTTGCATTCCCGCTCGATTAAATCGGAAAGTGTTTTTGGGGTCATAATATTGTGAATCGGATCGACATCGGTTAAAAGAGGGGTTGCTCCAAAATAGCAAATCACTTCGGCAGAGGCGGTAAATGTCACAGAGCTTGTAATGACGGCATCATTTTCCGTAAGACCGATTGCTTCTAAAGCCAAATGGAGTCCTGCTGTTGCAGAATTTAATGCGATTGCTTGGGTAGTCCCTACAAATTCAGCGAATTCCTTTTCGAATTGTTTTACTTTGGGTCCTGAAGTTACCCAGCCGGAACGTAAAACAGCCGCGACTTCCTCGATTGCCTCCTCTGAAATGGATGGTAATGCAAACGGGAGGAAGGTTTTTCTGATGGTTCTCATACTATGTCTAATCCTTTTAATAAACTTCGTCCTAAAAAAATTTTTCTGAACTGAAAATTGACACTGAATTGCCAATAAAAGGCTTTCTACAAAAATATAATTAAATACTATTTTATGCTTTATTCGATATGATTACTAGATATTTTGAATAAAGAAGTAAATTAATTTTTGACAAAACCCGTGAAAGCAAAGTTTGAACAAATACTGACTAGAATCTCCATTATAGATAGAGATGTAAACGAATTAAATCGTATTAAAAGCAAACTTCCCGACGATCGACCTTATTCTTCTGGTCTACAATTAATCTTTGATAAACAGATCAATAATCTACTCGATGAGCGAGATATTCTTTTGGGGCAAACAGTTCCTAACCCGCCTGCTTGGCTCGTTGGGGATATAACGAATGGACACCATAAACATGAAGTCATTCAAACCATTCCCACGATTGATCCAAATTATAAAAATACCGAGCCAACGGAACAAGAAGTCATGGCTTTCATCAAGGCACTTCCGAAGACAGAAATTCATTTACACCTAGAAGCCTGCGTAAACAAACCGACTCTCAAAGAAATGTTTAAAAAAAATGGAGTCGAAATTACAGAAGAAGAATTTGATAAAAAATTCATGTTCCATGATTTGAACGGATTTATCCAATTATTCTTATTTATCCAAAGTGCTGTTAAATCACACGAAGATTTTTCTTTTATGATAGATAGTCTCGCCGAATACATGAGAGCGGATAATATTATTTATACCGAAGTATTTGTCGCGCCAACTAAATTTATTCAGAACGGAATCGACTTTGATAAGATGATCGAAGTCATGGTAAATCGCATTCGTGAATTAAGAGAGCAAGAAGGAATCGAGATTCGATTGCTCATAGATGTATCTCGCACATTCGGAGCAGAAAATGCGATGAACAATCTCAACCGAGTGTTAAATCTAAATTACCCGGAAGTGCTTGGCATTGGTCTAGGCGGTGCTGAATTGCTCGGTCCTGCCAAAGATTATGAAGAAGTATTTCAAAAAGCAAGAGAGGCAGGGCTACACACTGTTATCCACGCTGGGGAAGATGACGGTCCTTGGTCTATCTGGGATTCTATTAATTATCTAAAAGTTGAGCGTATAGGACACGGAACATCTGCCATTCAAGATTCTGATTTAGTTGATTTTCTAAAAGAATCACAAATTCCAATTGAGATTTGTCTTACTAGCAATGTATTCACAGGAAAATACGTCAAGAAAGAAGAAAATCATCCCGTTCGCGAATACTATGACAGAGGCGTTTACACCTGTATCAACACAGATGACCCGGAGATATTCGATGTTAACCTCAGCTATGAATATTTCAAACTCTATCGCTTCTTAAATTTCTCTATTGAAGAATTAATTGACCTTATTAAAAAAGGCGTCTTCGCAACCTTTCATCCCGATAAAGAAGCTTTATGGAAAAGAGTCAACAGTGAAATCATCAAAGTCAGAACAAAGCATAATTTTTAGTTAAGGCTAATTTATTTTAATCGCAGGTAATGATGATTAATCCAAAACTACTCCATAATGATGAAACAATTTTTAAATTTAAAAGTATCATTACTCATTTAGAAATCCCGATTAGCCGTATCTATCTGTTTGGAAGCAGGGCAAAAGGAAACCAAAATCCAGATAGTGATTATGATTTTTTAGTTTTACTTGCCAATATCAAAGACAATGATTTAGTAAGAAAGTATAGAAGAACGATCGTCTTAAAAGCACATAGTGAAATTCCGAATATTCCATTTGATATTTTAGTTAAAAATTTAGAAGAATTCGATTCCTATAAATCAGAGATTAATACTTTGTATAATGAAATCTACCAACAAGGTATTGAAATTTGAAAACCAATATTGTAGATAATTTTTTGATAAAAGCATCTCGTGATCTTGGAACAGCAGAATTAATATTTAAGAATAAACCTGAATTTACAGATACATTAACTTTTCATTGTCAGCAAACTATTGAAAAATCCTTAAAAGCCTACTTAACATTTCATAACACAAAGATAAAATCAAATCATGATTTGATTTATTTGATTGAAAAATGTTCTGAGCTAGATTCAGAATTTTCATCTTTTTCAAAAGACCTATTTGCTGACGTGAATGATATTGGAATGTCAGTAAGATATGATGACATTGAAAATGATCCGAAAGAAGAGGAAGCTTTTCATTATTTAGAGTTCACAAGAGAAATTTATTCTTTTGTGAAACAGAAATTAAATAAATGAGATTAAGTTAGAAATAATCAATTCATGCTAAAAAATATCGCCAACCGTAAATTCTTTCAATTTCAAAATCTAAATCTTTCCTATCTAGATTCAGAAACACAATCAGAGCAAATAATACTAATTACCCACGCAAATGGTTACAGTGCGGAGTGTTATTCCTATTTAATCGAAGCGCTCCGAGACAAATACAGAGTAATCGCACTTGACTTTTCCGGGCATGGGCAGTCAGAGCCATTCTATGATTTTACTAGTTGGGATTTTTTAAGGGAGCAGATATTGGCACTCGTAGAGCTTGAGAAGTTGAGTAATATTATTTCGATTGGTCATTCTATGGGTGGTTCAAGTGTATTGCGTGCCTCCAAAAAAAAGCCGAGTTTGTTTAAGAAGCTAATCCTATTTGACCCCACTTTTTTAAGTATACCGATTCTTGTTTACGGAAGTCTATTCGGAATTCCAATTGCTAAGAATGCAATCAAAAGAAGAAGGAATTTTAAGAACATTGATCAAGTTAGAAAAGTGTTTAAAAAATTTTCTGCTTTTTCGAATTGGAATGAGCGGGTATATGACGATTATCTCAGGTCATGCTTTCGTGCTTCCGGTGAGGAAGTAGAACTCATTTGTGATCCCAAATTAGAAGCAAGGTATTTTAGCACACCGAGTTTTAGGAGCTTCCTTGACTTTGGAAAAAATAAACTAGAGACTCATATCATTATACCCCAAAAATTCGAAGTATGCTCACCCTTGCGTGGTAAAAAAATCGTTGCGGGTAATCCTAATTCAACGCTAACTGTCATCCCCGATGGAACCCATTTTTTTCCTTTTGAGAAGACGGAGTTTACGCTTAATAAAATTAAGGAGTTGTTATGAACCTATTCTTCTATCTATCCAAACTGCTGACTATTTTCCTCTTCCCACTTCCGCTTTGTATTTTATTTGCTCTTTTTCTGATTCTTTTTAAAATCAAAGGTGCAAAGAATAAATTTCTTTCCTTTCTTCCCATCGGCTTACTTTATTTAGCTTCAAGCTTTCCCGTTTGCCAGGCTTTAATTTCGAGTCTAGAAGAAGATTTTCCACCAACGGCAATCGAAAACACGACAAAGGCAGATGTGATTGTAGTGCTTGGTGGAATGATCAACACACTAAGTGCTTATCCTGAAAGAGTAGAACTTTTAAGTTCGGGTGATCGGCTAACAGATAGTATACTCTTATACAAAGCGGGAAGGGCAGAGCAGATATTATTTACCGGTGGTTCTGGAATTTTATTTGAGCAGGAAATCAAAGAAGCTGGCTTTGCAAAAAAGTTCTTAATTAGTTTCGGAGTGCCGGAGAATAAAATACTTATAGAATCGGAATCAAGAAATACATTTGAAAATGCACTCTATACGAAAAAGATTCTTGAAGAAAAAAAAATGAATCGTATAATCCTTGTTACCTCCGCATTTCATATGAAGAGGTCTTTTGCTATTTTTAAAAAATTAGGATTAGAGGTAATTCCTTTTCCAACAGATTATCGTGCGCTTAATATGGGGTTGAACTTTGATGCATTTGTCCCCTCTACGGGTGCGCTTGATACGACTACATTAGCAATCAAAGAATGGATTGGAATTATTGCCTATGAATGGAAGGGCTATATGTGAAAAAAAGTCTTGTCAGTTTTTTAAATTAGTATAAAATAATTTTCATGTTTAAAAGAATACCATATTTGGTTCTAATCATTGCATTTCAATTTTGCTCTCTAGCAGGAAAAAATAACCTTCCAGATATTGGTTTTTTGACTTTTCTTTCAAGAATGACTGGGAAGCCAACGACAAATGCTGTTACGGCAAATACTTGTTTGACCTACGCTAAAACAGTAAACTCAACCTCCTCAGCGGGAACCAATAATTCTTATACTTGTATTTACAAGCCTGATTCAATTTCAATGGAATGTGTTTATACTACTCCTGTCACCGAGGATAATACTGCAACTACTACAAAGACAGATTTTTTTAATTCAACGGAAGACTTTATACAACGCACAAAGAACTTTGCTCAGTCTACGGTTCGTTATTCACAAATAAACAAGGACATAGCAACGAATAAATTTTTTCAGTATGATACCTCAAATCGGCTAATTGGTATTATCCAATCAGACGGAACAAGTATTTCTATATCAGAATACGACACACAGAATCGTTATACGAAAGGTGTTGTCAATCCTCCTGATATAATTTGTCAGGTTCCTTTTGTAAACTCTTACGATGATGCAAATCTTTCATTCAAGCAAAGTATTTCTTTTTCAAAGTTGATTCCTTCTACAAATCTTTTATGCAATTTCTTGTCTACGGTTGTGCCAGATCAAACAAACGAGTATTTCTTTGATAAAGATTTTTTACTTACAAAAAGAATTTTAACCAAAGGCTCAACCGTTACAACAGAAACTTATACGACAGTAGAGACTGCTGAGCTTTGCGCAGGTAGTGATGGAACACCTTATTCAGCACCGATTATTCAAAAATTCAGTTCTTCTGGTGGGGCTGTTGGTGAGACTGTGAGCATAACAGGTGTTAATTTCGATACTGACCCAGGCAGAAATTCAATTCAATTTGCAAATGGGACAAAGACGTTTGGGTCAACGGCTACTAATACTTCTCTTAGTTTCATTGTGCCTGTGGGGGCTTCTAGTGGGCAGATAACTGTTGTTAATCGCTTTGGCACTGCAAAGTCAAAAACCAGTTTCTATGTGTATAAATATTTCATCTATGCAGGAAATGCGAACAGTAACAGTGTTAACGGACTAGAAATAAATGTGGTAGATGGTTCCTTGATGAATCCAATATCTTTAGCAATTGGAAATCAACCTGGCAATATTATAGCAAATCTGAATGGAAAATATGCGTATGTAATCAATCAGGGGATATTGGCGGTAAACTCAGTTGTAATTGGAATATCGAATGGATTTCTAAGTAATATTGGATCAGCAAATGCAGGCAATGGAGCTAGGAGCGCTGCTATATCCTATGACGGCAAATTACTGTTTGTCTTAAACCAAATTGACAATACAATTTCTAGATTCTATATTGATTCGAATACAGGAAGCATTGTGAGTATTGGAACGCCCACTCCGACTGGTGTAACCGGTCCGAATGCAATTGCGGCACATCCTTCTCTTCCTTTTCTATATGTAACTGGAATCGGTAGTTTGAATGTAGCAGGATTTATAATGGATACTACGACAGGAAATTTGCATTCAATGCAAGGGTCCCCATTTGCGATCAGTGCACCTCCAAATGGAATTACAATTCATCCAAGAGGATTATTTCTATATACCGCAAATGCATCTATGACAAATAGTGTCTCTAGGTTAATGATTCAGCAATTGACCGGAGCTTTGTCGGGAGAAATATTTTATAGCTCTGTTTTAGAAGAAAGTCTAGCAATGGATTCTCTTGGTAAATATCTCTATGCTTGCAGCAACGCAAACAATCAAATCAATTCCTATTTGGTCAATCAAGCTGATGGTAGCTTGACTTCCATTGGATTTGTATCTAGTAATCAATGTAAAACAGTTGTTGTAGATCCTTCCGGCAAATATGTGTATGCCACTGAAGATGTAGGTGGAGGATCTGGTAAAATCAATAAATTTTCAATACAACCAACTGGCTCCCTAATAGCAAATGGTTTCATTGCATTAGGAACCAACAATCCAAGAGGATTGACGATTTCTAGAACACCGCAATAAAAATTTTATTTTACAATCCTAATTCAAATTTTAGTATGTAACTAAGTTAAACATTTAATCCGTGTTCATCGGTGGTAATCTTTGAGAGGTAAAGGATTTATATATGACAAAGGAATTTGAGAAAAAAGTAGCAATTGTAACAGGGACAGCTTCCCCCCGCGGACTCGGTCGAGCAATTTGCAACCGAATCGCAGAAGATGGTGGAAGTCTTGTGATGGTAGATTTAAAACAAGACCAGTGTGACGCAGCAGCAAAAGAAGTTTCCGATACTTACGGAGTCAAAGCAATTGGTATAGCGTGTAACGTTACCAAATACGCCGACTGTGAAAACGTTATGGCAAAGACCAAAGAGACATTTGGTAAATTAGATTTTTTAGTGAACAACGCAGGTGTATTAAAAGACAATTTGCTCATGCGTATGTCCGAAGAAGATTTTGATTTTGTAATGGATGTAAATTTAAAAGGTGTATTTTTGATGACCAAAGCATCCGCCAAGTTAATCCTAAAAGCAGAGTCGGGGCGAATCGTGAATATCTCCTCGGTCTCAGGTCTTGTTGGTCAAGCAGCTCAGGCTAATTACTCTTCGTCGAAAGCAGGCGTCATCGCATTAACAAAAGTAACCGCTCGAGAGTTTTCTGGACGTGGCGTTTTAGTCAATGCGGTTTGTCCTGGTTATGTGCATACAGATATGACTGGTTCTCTTCCCGCCGATATCCAAGAAAAACTAAAAGAAATGGTTCCACTCAAACGTCCTGCTACACCAGAAGATATTGCCGGTGCCGTAAGATTTTTTCTTGGAAAAGATTCATCGTATATCACAGGCACAATACTACGCGTAGACGGCGGCGGCGCAATTGGAATGTAAAAATTAAAAGATTACCACCGATGCACACCGAGAGCACCGATAAAAGATACGATGGTTTTAATCCTGTCACCTCGAACAGTTTCATCGTGAGAGGTCTATCTGGCAAAAATAGTATTAGGTTTGCCTATTACTATTTTTGTGGAATAGACCTCTCACTAACGGCTGTTCGAGGTGACAGGGGTAAAGCCCATCGGTGGTAAAAAAAGGAGAAATTATGAGAGAAGTATCAATTATTGGAGCATTTCAAACGAAGCATGGCAATCATGCTGACAAACATTTGCGCGAACTCGTGACGGAAGCGGGTAATGGTGCGATTAAAGATTCAGGCATTGACCGCAAAGAAATCCAAGCGGTCTTTGTAGGAAATTATGCAGGCAACGAATTCAACAGCCAAAACACGATGGCATCTTACGTCTCTACTGTATTAGGAATTGGTAATGTTCCTGCGTATAGACTAGAAGGTGCTTGTGCGTCAGGCGGTTTAGCACTTAACCAAGGCTTTCATGCTGTAGCGAGTGGTCGGTTTGACACTGTGCTTGTGCTTGGTGTAGAAAAAATGAATACGCAAGATCCAACTAAGACAATGGAAATTGTAAGTAAGGGACAGGACTTTGAGTTTGAAGGCAAATTCTGCGTATCCGGTCCTTCTGGATTTGCGTTAAACGCTATGCGTCATATGCACGAATTTGGAACAACAAAAGAAATGCTTTCCACAGTTGCCGAGAAAAATTACTTTCATGGGAGTAAGAACCCTTATGCGCATAAACAAAAAATTGTTCCACTTAAAAATATCATGAATGCTAGAATGGTGACAACTCCTCTTGGGTTTCATGATATGTCACTCGTGACTGACGCGGCGGCTTGTGTGGTAATTACTACGCGTGAAAAAGCAAAATCTATTTCGAAAAAACCAGTTAGCATCAAAGCATCTGCTGTAGGTGGCGACTACTTTACATTATCCATGAAAAAGGATTCTGTTAGTTTTCCAGCTACTATCAAAGCAGCAGACGAAGCATTTAAAATGGCAAACGTTAAGCGCGAAGACATTGATGTTCTAGAATGCCATGACTGTTTTACAATCACTGAAATCATCAACATTGAAGACTTAGGTTTTGTAGAAAAAGGGAAAGGTGGTTTTTACACATTAGACGGTCATACTAGACTCGGCGGCAAATTACCAGTAAACACTTCCGGTGGACTCAAAGCAAAAGGTCATCCGGTAGGTGCGACCGGTGTTGGTCAAGTAGTTGAAATGACGTTTCAACTCAGAGAAGAGTCAGGCGATCGACAAGTCAAAAACGCTCGCACGGCGCTTACGCATGTGTTAGGCGGACCCGGGGCAGTAGCAGCCATTCATATTTTACAAAAGGATTTTTCATAATGAATACACTTAAAGGAAAAAAATGCAACTCATGTAACTTTCTTATGCTAGAGCCATCTTTCGCATGTCCTAGCTGCGGAAGTGATTCCCTCACCGAAATTGAATTCAACGGAGAAGGAACCATCTACACCTACACAGTAGTAAACGTTGGCTTCGGACATTTAGCGGCTAAGGCTCCTTATGTGCTTGCGATTGTAGACTTAAGGGAAGGCTTAAAAGTTCTCACCATAGTCGAAGATGCAAATCTAAAAACTGTTGCTATTGGGGATAAAGTCAAATTTAAACATATGGACGAAAGACAAGAGCCAATCTTCCAAGCGGCATAAGTTTTTTCAATTCCTCACAAGATAGGGATTTACAACTTCACTTTGTTGTTTTGTAAATCTCTATCTATTAAAATATGAAACGGATCTATAGAAAAATAAACCGGTTTTTGTTTAGACCGAAGTTTTACTTCTAGTTTGCTTCCTGATAAAATTTTTCTCTCTACAACAAGCGGAATCTCTATATTAGTCTTATCGTCTGTTTCCGGTAGCAAACCTATTTCGATTGCTTCTTTTTGAATTGGGATTTCTGTTTCTTCCCCTTTTAGATCATAACGAAATTTTTTTAACTCTATCTCTGCTGTGACTAAATAAGTCCCATCCTTTTCTGTCGCCAAACTAGCATTAACCACTTTACTGTCAAAGACAGTTACAGTCTTAAATGAATCTTCGAGGTAATAGCTATAATCTGCTGGAATTATTTTTTCTAATTCGGCAAGTAGCGGTAGGGTAGTTGGATACGGATTTGTCTTGTTCTGGTATTGCTCGAAGTAGTTTCGTATTCCTTTCGATACGAATTCATTTCCGGCTAAATACTGTAAGCCGTAAAGAATGATTCCACCCTTTTGGTAAAGCGTTCCCCCGTAGCGGTTATTCGTTCTATACCAGGGCTTTTCTGGCTCACTGAGTCCCGATCTAGACTTTAAGTAGGAATCCATATCGTATTTAGTGAATCTACCAATATTTTCTTTGCCGTATTTTTTTTCTACTACGAGCAGAGCATAGTATTCTGCTAAGGACTCTGATAATGCATTGGAGCCTTCTACACTTGCGGGTAATAGCTGATGCCCCCACCATTGATGCGCAATTTCATGAGCAGTCACAAAGTAGATAAAGTCCAAATCGCCCTCTTTCATTTTTTGAATAAATCCCATACTTTCTGAATAAGGAATCGTTCCCGGAAAGGACTGAGCAAAAGAGCCATAGCGAGGGAATTCTAATACACGAAGAAAGGAATGCGGGTAGGGTCCGATTTCTTTTGTAAATAAAGTCAGGGAATCTTTCATTGATTCCATCATTCGATCTATATTGTATGTATGCGGCTTATGGTAATATATCTCTAGGTCTACTCCGTTCCAATTATCGCGCAGGACTTCATAGCGGGCGGATACAATATTGGCGAACAAGTCTGTCTTTACTTCCGGTTGGTAAAGGAAGTAATTTCGATTATCCGCTTTCCAGTTTTTAATTAATTTACCGGGAGCAATGATGGTTTGGTCGAGAGAAGTGCTCAACTGAAATTTCATATCTACTAAGTCTGAGTCTCTTCTAAATAGAGAAAATTTTTGAGCCTCTTTGTCGTCTATCGCTGGGTCCTGCGGTCTTTCCGGTAAATCATATTTCTTTCGTTTGAATGGATCTTTAATTTCAATCGACGGATCATAACCAATATTTACAAGTAAAATGTCTAGACCAACAAAGCTTCCATTCTCTGCAACACTGTCAAAGAAGCCGATCATAGGAAATCCTTTCTTTGCATAGGAGCTATCGAATGTTAGCCTACACTCTTCCCCTGTCTTTAATGCTTCCTCTAATTGATAGATTTTGAATTGTAGCTCTTTATCTTCTAGAATCCATTTTCCCGATTTAGAAAATTGAAAGTTCTTAAAATCAATATCCTCGTTGTAATTTACCATTATCTCTGAAATACTTTCTTGTGATTTGTTTTGTAAAATCATTTCCGAGCTTACATAGAGCTCTCTTTTTTCTGGAAATAAATCTACTTTGGAGTATAGGGAAATTACCCTCGGCTGAACTGTGTTTTTATACTTGCCATACTTTTTCTCAAAGGAAGCAGAAGATTTTTCAGAATCTAAAGGAGACCTCATTTTGTTTAAGATTCTAGTGTTATAATAGATCACGCCTCCGAGGAATATACTTGCTAATAAAACTACGAAGGTGAATACTCTTGCTTTGCCGCTCCATCTTCTGAGTGCCTCTAACTTTCTCGATTGAAAGCTGTCGTCCGTTCCTCGATTGTAAAATAAATACCCGATTACAGATAAAAAGAGAGCTATGCTCATCCAATAAGCGGTTACTACAAAGTATCTGCTGATAAAATGCCCATATCCATTCATCTCCGAATAAGTTACTCCAGGGGAAATAAACGGCATATAGAGATGGTCGAGCCAATTAAACTTAGATACGGTTAAAACGAATATCAAATAGAGTAGAGTGATGAAACCATAGCCGGCGATGCGATGATTCATGCTTGACTGAATAAAAAAGATAAGCAAGATCATATAAACATAATAACCAATTTCAAAACTGAACAGAGTATGGATATATACCGCTAGGTTGATTTCATAATTTCCCTTGAGTAGTTGAGTGATAATTCCCATCACAAGTCCGATCAAAGTCATCGTGAGGATAACAAGGAGTAGAGACACGCATTTGGAAACATAGATTAAGATAGTAGGAATGTTGATTGAATCATTGATCTCGTGAACGTTATGCTTTTTTTCCCAATAGATAAGCTCTCCTGCATAGAACATAGAAATAAAATAGGACGAAAGAGCAACAGCCCCCAATACTTCTCCTGCTACTACATAGCTCAATGCCTGAATATGAAAAGTCATCTGGCTATCTACACGATAAAGAGAAAAGGCTAATAAGATGAAACCGATGAGAGAGAGTATTAAAAATGGAAAATCTTTTAGGATTTGAAAGTAATAGCTTTTACAGAGTGTATAGAATTGAAATAACTTGGACTCTCTAATTTGAATGGAAGAAATTGGTGGCAAATTATTCTGATTCGGCAAATCGAAATTTGTCTTTTTAAAACTAAATAAAGAAAATAAATCCAATTTCACATTTTTAGTAAAAGAAAATTTAACGTAGGCAAATACAAATAATCCCACAGAAATAAAACTCCAGACAGAGCGATTGAGGAGATAGAAATTTTCAAGTCTTAGATATTTTTCTCTATAATCGAGTGGAGTCCAATACTTCATGTCCAAGTCTGCCGCAGCACGTCCACTTGGGTCTAAAATAGAAAGATAGGGGGAGTATTCAATATCAGTCACAAGCTTCTCTACAAATCCGGAAATGATTAAGACAATTACGCCAAAGATAGAAAGTAGTATCTGACTGGGAATTAAAATCGCAATGGCAAATGTCAATAAGCCGTAAAGGAGAGTGTTTAGAATATAGATTGTAAAAAAAGGTAAGAAGTGATTTTGAAAAACAAAAGGACCTATCTTACTTGCATACTTTTCTGGATAGAGGTAAATAGTAAATGTCCCCAAAAGGATTCCAAGACAAATGTAGACTAATACAAAGTAGCTACCAATAAATCTTCCGAATAAAAGTTCCCATTTTCGAATTGGTGTTGTGTAAAAAATTTCTTCTGCTCTATATTCCCAATCTCTTTGAATAGAATTGCCTGTAATTCCTGCCGTGAATAACAAGATGAATAGAAATTGACCATAGTAAAAATCAGAAAGACTTCCGGGTGAATTGCTAAAGTATAATCTGGCAGGCGAATATTCTAGAGTCATATAAAAAATAAAAGCAGATAGAAAAAAGCACAATCCCATTATAAAATGAATGGCTGGTTTTCTAAATTGATAGTTGATTTCGAATTTAAAAATATTCCAGAGCATTATTTTTTCCTCTGAGTATAGAAATAAAAATCTTCTAAGGTAGGATTGTCTTTTTCAAATCCATTGCTTGCAAGTGAATCTTCACTGTATACCCTGACGGTTTGCCTTCCTGCGCTGAGTTTTGAAATTAGAACATTGTATTTATTTTCAAAAGAAGAAAGCTCTGACTTCTGAATGTGTCTAATCCATATTTTCCCCTCTAATCTATTTTTTAATTCGTGGGGATTTCCTTGCTCTGCAATTCTTCCATTTGCCATGATTGCCATTTGGGAACAGGCTTCTTCTACATCATCTACAATATGAGTGGAGTAAATGATGATTATCTCCTTTTCAATTTCACAGAGTATATTATTAAATTTATTTCGTTGGATTGGATCAAGCCCTGACGTAGGCTCATCTACTATAATAAGAGAAGGATTATTCAAAAGAACAATTCCTATTCCCAATCTTTGTTTCATCCCACCGGAGAAGCCGCCTACTTTTTTCTTTCTGTATTCAGTTAAATCTACCTTTTGTAAAATCGAGTCGATGAGAGATTTTCTTTCTTTGGAATTACTAATTCCTTTTAATACAGCGAAATGATCGAGTGTAAATTCACAACTTAGATTTGGATAAAGCCCAAACTCCTGCGGCAAATAGCCGAGTCTCTTTAGGATATACTCACGATTATCCGCTATGTCTGTTCCATCTAAAGAAATCTTTCCAGTATCGGGAGTCTGCAAAGTAGCAATCGTGCGCATAAGAGAAGATTTCCCCGCACCATTCGGTCCGAGCAGTCCAAAGACTCCCGGCGAAAGAGTAAGCTCAATATCCTGCAAAGCCTTCGTCCCGTCTTTGTAAGTCTTGGAAATATTTTCAATCTTTAATTGCATGAATGACTCCTCATAAATCGTATTTGTAAGAAATAAAAAAGAATAAACTGCGCTTACCGCGTCCATCCTAGGAATCGCTTACAATTTGTCATCGCTTCCCAAGTCGTTATCGGAATAAAATCGAAACTCTATAAATTCCTCCTAAAACAGCTTGCCGTAGAGGCAGGGAGACCCGAAGAATTTATAAATGATTACCACGCTTATCCCCATGTTGCAGTTCCTCTTTTGGATTATTTTTATGCAGGGTTAAACGGACACCCATGCGAAGAGTATTGCGCCCCTTTGGGGCTATAGTTAATTTGAATGACTTTATTATTACTCTTGAATGAGATCGACAAGTTTTAAAAACTGGTTCTTTCTGGATAATAGAGGTATATCTTTATAACTGCTAATCTTTTAATTTGTTGGATTAGGATTATCGAGAAGTTGGATGCAGATTACTTGAAAGAAACTGGAAAGCGAAAGAAAAGAGATTCTCAAAAGTTCAACTTATGAAATAATTGCGTTAGCCAAACCAAGGAATACATTTAAGTAGAATTTCGGAGAGCGAGGATAAAAGTGAGATGCAGAGTTCTAGACAGAAAAATAAAAAATGAGCGGTGAAAAAAAGAAAACGATTCTCCTCGTTGAAGATGAAATCATTATTGCCATGGCAGCAAAGATGTCTCTTGAAAAATATGGTTATAATGTTGTAACCATAAATAACGGTGAAAAAGCAATTCAGGTAATAACAAAAGACGCCGTTGAATTTGTGATACTGCCAGAAAGCAAACAAACTTCTCTTAAAAATTTTGGATATAATGTTGTTTTAGTAAATACAGCCGAAAAAGCAATTGAGGTATTTCAGGGTCAAAGTGAAATTGATCTTGTTCTTATGGATATAGATTTAGGCGAAGGGATGGATGGAACACAAGCTGCCGAAATAATCCTCAAGAAAAGAGATATCCCCATTCTATTTTTGTCAAGTCACACAGAGACTGATATCGTTGAAAAAACAGAAAGGATTACCTCGTATGGCTATGTGGTAAAAAATTCAAGTATTACAGTTTTGGATGCATCCATAAAAATGGCATTTAAACTTTTCGACGCTAATACTAAATTAAAAAATGAATTATTAATAAAAGAAAAAAGAGCAGCGAAATTGATTATTGCAAATAAAGAACTCGTATTCCAGAATGAAGAGAAAGAGAAAAGGGCTGCTGAACTAATTATCGCTAACAAAGAACTTGCATTCCAAAAAGAAGAGAAAGAAATTCTTCTCAAAGAAATTCATCACCGCGTCAAAAACAATATGTCTTCTATTGAAGCCTTATTATTAATGCAGTCACAATCTATTAGTAATCCTGAAGCTATTTCTGTTTTGCATGATACTATCGGTCGTATTAGTAGCATAAGAGTTCTTTATGAGTTACTTTTAATCAGTGATGATTATAGAAATATTTCCACAAAAAAATATTTAGATCACCTTATTGATTCCTTCGCTTCCTTGTTTCATAAGAATTTAACTATTGCTTATACTAAGCAGATCGATGAATTCAGTCTTTCTTCAAAAAAAGTGTTTTATCTTGGTATTATCCTCAACGAGCTTCAATTAAATATCACAAAGTATGCATTCAAAGGAAGAGAATCCGGCTTGATAAATATTTCTCTTGAAAATGTTAAAAATAAAATAACACTAACAATACAGGACAACGGTAATGGGCTTCCTAAAAGTTTTGATATCAGTAAATCAGAAACATTCGGTATTATGATAATTAAAAATCTAAGTGAACAATTAGGCGGTACATTTACTATTGAAAATCATGATGGAACAAGGTGTACCTTGACATTTGAAATTTAATTCGCAAGTCTAATAAAGAGGCAAATTTTACTCCATTAAATTCAAAAGACCTTTTTATGAAAGAGACGCAATCCGATTTTTCTTTAAGCTTTTAATTTGTGGGAAAGAAGGGGATAGAATTATCGAGAAGTTGAATGCAATTTTCTAGAAAGAAAAATTTTCTAATAGCTTACTAAAAAGATAAATGAAAGATGTAACAACAAGAATGCAAGATTAAAATTGCTCGATAGCGATAGAAAAAAATATCTGGATAAATAAGGAAACTGGTATGAATAAAATACTCTTTTGGTCTTTGCTTTTACTTCCCTCTCTGTTGTTTGCAACTGACATGGGCGGAATTTTTTTTGTAGTTCTGTGGTTTGTGTTAGGATACCAATCTATTTATAATGTTCTGACGGGACTATTAATACTTCTTTTTCTTAAAAAAAAGTTTTATTCTCTTTTTCCTAAAATTCTAGTTTATATCTTTCTTATTTTGGGAATCATCACCGGGGGCGCACTTCTTATTATCACAGTAGGGCTTTGCTTCGAACCTGTGTTCTGGGTTGATGCTTATCTATTTACGCTTGGTCTTCAGATCTTAAGCATCGTAACTTCCTGGTTTCAAATTTCTAGAGGGAGACTTTATCTGATAGAAGCAAAACCTTGAAACTCTAGCGGCATACTGTATTCCACCCGCTATCGCCACAACCGCCAAGCGATATCGGGGATCTCAAGCAAAATAAAATCCAAATCCGCACACTGCATTCATATTCATTTACCGCTTATTTTAGAGTCCTGTATTTCAACAATACAAGCATAGAAAATTCCTATAGAAAATGCGATAGTCTCCATATCAATGGATGATGGTGCGGTAAATTATTGTTAGATGAAATTTTTAGTTTACATTTTATTATAAAAATCCAAGGCTGTGCATAATGCAATATATGGTGTCTCAAGTTTGTTCGAGTATGGTAAAATAAAGTAAATCTAGAGGTTTTTAATATATGATAAAAAATAAATATACCATACTACTAGTAGAAGACGATGAATTACTTGCAATTGTAAACAAGGAGTCACTGGAGAGTTGTGATTATACGGTATTAACTGCTAAGACTGCAAATGAATCCATCTCATTGATTCGCACGAACAATTCTATCGACTTAATTTTAATGGATATTGATTTAGGAGGGGACATTGATGGAATCGATCTAGCTAGATCAATCCTTACTGAAAAAGACTTTCCAATTATTTTTTTATCTTCCCTTATTGAACAGGAAATACTCCAAAAAGCAGAGCTAGTTTCATCGTTTGGATACATACCAAAAAAATCAGAGATCCAAGTTCTATGCACCTCTATCAAAATGGCACTCAACCTCTTTGAAGCCAAAAATAAAATGAAGCAAAGTGAATTGCACTATCGTTTATTATTTGAACAAAGTCATGATGCAATGATTATAACTGATTCCAATGGAAAGTTTACCGACGCAAATGATGCAGCGAGTCAATTATTCCGATACTCACGAGATGAGTTATTAACTTTATCGATTTCGGATATCATTCATCCAGAAGATTTGGCAAACAAAGAATTACAATTGGAGAAAATTAAATCCAATGTTCGACTAACAAGCATTCGTCGAGTTTTACGTAAAGATAAAAGCATTGCACTCACTGAGATTACGGTAGTTTACCGACCGGATCAGTTTTTTCAGGCAACAATTAGAGATATTACGGAACAAAATCTGAAAGATCAAGTGATAGAGGCAAAGAATAAAAATATTGAAAAAGCGCATAATGATCTATTGCAGCGTCAATTTGCCATTGATCAACATGCGATAGTCGCCATCACAAATTTAGCAGGAACGATCATCTATGCAAATGAAAAATTCTGTAAAATTTCCGGCTATTCGAAAGAGGAACTAATCGGGAAAAACCACCGAATTATCAATTCAGGATATCATTCAAAAGAATTTTTTACGAATATGTATTCGACGATCAAAGAAGGTAACACTTGGCACGGTGAAATTAAAAATCTTGCCAAAGATGGGAGCTACTACTGGGTAGCCACAACTATAGCACCTTTGAAAAATAAGGATGGAAAAGTAGAAGAATACTTTGCTATTCGAACAGATATAACAATAAGAAAGAATGCAGAAGAAGAATTAGTATCTCATCAAATTGAATTGGAAGCGCAATACCAAGAGTTATATGATACACAAGATGAGTTAGTGAAAACGAAGATGCGTTACTTCGATCTCTATGATTTAGCACCCGTAGGCTATTTTACTTTGGACGAGAATGGAATCATTTTAGAGGTAAACTCAACATTAGCCACTCTTTTGGAATGGGATGATACTCATAGCTTTCGAGAAGAGCCCATTGAAAGATTCATTTGTCCTCAAGATCAAGATAATTTTGATTTCTTTGAACAGGAATTAGTGAGAACAAGAAAAGCGCGATCATGTGAAGTTAGGATGAAAAGAAAAGACAATTCAGAATTTTGGGTCAGGCTCGATTCATTGCCATTCTCCTTAGAAAATGGAATGCAAGTAACTAGAACTGCTGTTACCAATATACATAAGCGCAAAGAAGTAGAAAAAGAACTTCACCATTATATGAAAGCTTTAGAACAAATAAACAATACTAAAAATAAATTTTTTAATATCATAGCGCATGATCTGCGTAATCCGTTTGGTGGAATCATCGGAATCTCAGATTTACTAGAAACGAAACTAAAAGAAATGGAACTCGAAAATTCCAATCTGCTCTTTAAATATACAGAGTTGATCCAAACTTCTTCTAAATCTGCATATTCCCTTTTGGAAAACTTACTTCTCTGGGCAAGAGCGCAAACGGGGGAGTTAAGTGTGAGGCTAAATAATATTAGCCTAAACCATTTAATCCTATTCATGATTCCACTTGTCAGTAGCATTGCCTTTAAGAAAAATATTTCCATTGAAACCGAATTGCTTGACGCAGATACAGTGTATGCCGATGAATTTTTTCTTAACACAATTTTACGAAATCTACTCACCAATGCTATTAAGTTTACTTACCCCAATGGAAAAGTTATAATATCCACTGAAAAAAGAGAAGGCTATTTGGAAGTATCTGTAACTGACACAGGGACTGGCATTGACGAAAAGCGCTTAGAAAATCTATTCCGAATCGATTCAAAGGTAAGTAAGAATGGAACCGATAACGAAAGAGGAAGCGGACTCGGACTTATTCTATGCAAAGAATTTGTAGAAAAACAAGGTGGAAAAATTTGGGTAACAAGTGAACTCGGAAAGGGAAGCCGATTTACATTCAGCATATTAATCTGCCCCCCAAATTCATTTTAATTCTTTTTTTTTTAAACTAATTGTAAATAGCTCACAATCTTTTCGGCAACGATTTCACATTGATTGGGATTGACGCAAAAATCGTGTGTAACAAAAGGAAGTGTCTCTGATTTAATTCCTATCACATTTGTTTTTAAATTTTCTAATTGAGAAAGAGAAGCCCACATATCATCTGCACAATAAAAAAGAATTGTTGAATCTTTATGAGTTTGAAAAAACGAAACATCCACATCTTCGGAAAGTGATTCGAATTCGTTATTTGCTAAGTAAAATATACTTTCCAAAATATGATTTTCAGAAATAAAATATTCTAAGATAAGCTCCCTCGCTTTTTCAGAAGCATGAGAATACAATAGCTTAATCATGGACAAAATAATTCCGGTTGGAATTTTTCTAAAAATTCTATAACTCCCTAAGGCAAGCCTTGTATAATTTGGATTTGCCAGGAACTGAGAAAAATTTACTTGCATAGGATTTTCTGATTTCGAAATAAAGGGAAACAATAAAAACAATTTTGGATTTATATCCTCCTTCATTTGTTTGATTAATTCTTTGCCTAACCATCCTCCAATGCTATGACCTAGAATTACAACTTTAGATTTTTTTGACCAATTTGATTTTAAATAATTTATAACTTTTACTTTGTGATCCAATTCTTCCTGCAAAGAATATTTCTTCTCGGGCTTTTGTTTTGTAAATCCCGCATAGCTAATTGAATACAGATTTACCTTTCCATTTAGCTTTTGAATTAATATTTGGGCTAGTTCAATATAAAGAGAAGCAATCCCAGGATTTCCTGGAAAAATAATAATATTCAAATCTGAATTTGATTCATAACTTAAAAATTCAGTGTATATTCCTGAAATGATTTCATTCTTTGCAGTCAGCATAATAAATATCTAAAACTAGAAAATTGGATATTAATTCAATCTTTTTTCAATCTGAATTGGTAACTTAATACGAATTAACCGCTATTTATAAAAATGCTTCCCTGCAATTGCCAGATTTCAATATCCCAGCACTCTCTAAAAATCGCCTTTCTTTTCATTTGTGGGAATAGTATTGAATTGAATTATGAAAGAAGTTAAATGCGAATTACTAGAAAGAAAATCTAAAATTATTTTTTTCTAAAATAGGGAATTAGCCAGAGAATACAAGATAGGATCCAAATTATACTTCCCGACAAAGCCCAATTGTCTCCATTTTTTATACTCGATATCATAAATGCAATTCCAGAAATAATAAATCCTATCAAGCCAATAACTTCCATTTTTCTCTTTCATATTTTGTTTTATAGAAAAGAATTTTCCATAAAACAAAATCATTTTCTCCAATTATATATACTTTTATTTTGACTTTGATATAATCATAGATTTAAAAATATTCAACGTAAATTCGATGAAACAATTAAGACATTGGCACTTTGAATTACGCCCCGAGAATTAATCGTATTTTACAAAAACACCGTTATATCAAATGAATAATCTCCATTTCCATCTGTGGAGTTAGCCAATGGATAGACCCTTGGAATAGTCACAGCTCCCATGTTTATTCATAGAATTCACTAGAATCGTTGCGAAAAAAACTAATTTAAGCAAATGTTAGAACTATATATGGTAAAGGTAAATATTTTTTTAAAATGATTCTATATTTTAGAGTGATTCGCTGATTTTGAAAGAATTCCAAACAAAAATACGCTATTTGAGGTATTGACAGCAAAGAAAAAATCGGTGCATACTTAGGTATTGGAATTGATTTCAAGAGAAATTAGAACCAAAGAAAATAAACCATTTAGGAGATAAGAGATGCTTAAGAGAATACTGATGATTCTAGTTCTAATCGAGCTAGCTATGTGTAGTTCGACTAGCAATACGAGCACTGGTTCTAGAAGTGTAGCGGATAATGAGGGGTATACGCCGGGCGGTAATGTGCAGGCGGCATGGAAGCAGGGTTGTCCCAAAGAGCAAAAGGCAAGTAAAGGTCCAACGGATGGAAGATTTACAATTGGAATTGGGAATAAGCGGCTAATGTATGGTTATCCGAGTCCACGCTCTACCTCCTTTTTTGTTTTCAAAGTAGGACAGAAGTTAGCAAGCAACAATGCCAGTTTTTGTGAGGCTACTTATATTTCTGGAACAGAAGAAATTGATTATTACAGTGGAATTAGCATAGTGAAATTTAGCTTCTTAGATTTTGAAATTGAACAGTATTTAATTCCAACGGATGATAAATTAGAGCATGTGACTACAGAGATAAGTCCTAAATACTATCGGGTAGAATATAATATTATAAATAAGTCAAAGACGAATCAACCTGTGAGTCTTGCTGTTTTAATTGATACAATGATTGATGATAACGATGGTCCAAAGGTTGCAGTCTATACAAAGGCTAAGAACGATTTTACCCTAATGCCAGAAGAAGTTAGTTTTTCAGGAGAAAATATTCCAAAGGGAATTCTACTCTATCAATCGGGAACGGATAATACGAAGTTAACCGGAAATGTGATTTTAAAAGAAGAGGGTAATTCTCCAGATGAATGGTTAATAGGAAGCTGGCCTTATTTTAACAGTCTTGCCTGGGGAATTGTTACCAGAGATGAAAGATATTTAGATGGCGCGATTCTTATGCGTTGGAATGATAAAGTTCTGAATGTAGATCAGAGTAGTAATTTTTTCTTCCATTATGGAATTTCTAATCAGAGTAAAGAAGGATTGGATGTATTACTAAACGACAATAATATTACAGAGAAAGCTTCCCAGGTTAGTAATTATGAAAAAAATGCAATTGCTCTAACAGATGAACAAAAGCAAAGCATTGATGATTCATTTCAAGCAATCAAGGGTTTGAAAATTACCGGTGTGACTATTGAAGGTTATGCGGACGCAAAGGGTGATGATAAGATAAATGAAATTATCTCCCAAAAAAGAGCCGCCGTTGTAAAAGACTATATCATGAAGAAACATAATATCAGTAAGGAGCTAATCATTGTTAAACCCATGTCTTCCAGTGCGGCTAGAAAGAAAGAAGAGGATTTATTAAATGGAAATCCAAATGATCGAAAAGTGATAATGAGCATTGCAACGAAAGAAAAAAGTGCAGACCAGGATAAATCTACAGTGATAACAAAGAAGAATTTTAAATCCAATGCAGAAAAAGCACAGTCCTGCACATTCATCTATAAGAACAGTCAGAGAAAAATTGGAAAGCTTATTAAAATGAAGAGCAATACAGTGACAGCAAATATAGACAACAAGATCGTTGAAATTAATAAAAAAGAACTGAAAACAATCAGCTTTTCTTTGAAGTAACAGAAAGTTTTCTCGTGAGTGGGACGTCTGTCAGTGCTGATTCTTTCTGCAATTCTGATGCTATGAAACCCGCTAACACGGGAGATGGGCATATATTGGGTGTTACGTCCGAATCAACTCTATACTCGCACTGACGGAACAGTAATCATAATCACAAATTCTGCCTCAATCTATGTCCTCGTTCCAATCTAACGAATTCGATTGGAACGAAAATAGCTTGAGAAAAGAATATTTTAATTGCACGCTCTGGGCAAAGAACCTATAATTGGCAATAATAGGTTTCGAGAATCGAAATCCAAAAAGGAGAAAAAAAAATGCTTAAATCAAAAATCAATTTATTGGTTGTGGCTGCTGCCCTTGTAGCGTCGGCTTCTTTGTCTGCGGGAACAATTACTGTTTTCGTTCATGGAAAATCAGGCTCAAATCACAATGGAACAGGCACAACTGATGTAAACAATTACTGGGGTGCAAATGCAAACACTGTGTCTGGGACAAAATATTTCGTAGGTTATGATGGAACATCTGATCCAAGAACTTACGGAACAGCAAGAGCGCAAACTAACCTTACCACTGTATTAATCAATCAGTGCAAGGGTGTTAATACTTGTAAAATTGTTTGCCACAGTGCTGGTTGCTATGCAACTGAATATTGGTTATCTAACCTGGGTGGAACTGCATCAAGTAAAGGTTTTAAAATCTCTGGAGTAACGGCATTAGCCGCTGCATCCGGTGGTTCTGAATTAGCTTCTGCTTTGAATGCAATTACATTTGGCTTTGCTGGAAATGCAATGGATAAAGCTTTGATCGTTGGTAATGCAAGATCATCGTTTAATCATAATTATACCGCAGGCGTAACTATCGCACACGTTCCTGGATCAAAAGGAATGTTTGGCGCTTCTTTAATTTTACCTGGGGAAGATGATTATGCGGTTGCTTACCATTCTTCTTGCGGCTACTCAACAGTAGGCGGACTTTCTAAATGCCAGAGTTCACTTACTCAATCAGAAGGAATTTGGCCTTTCAATTCTAAGCGCACCTATGCACAGTATTCCGGTCATACAAGAGCACCTTCCGTTCCCGTAGAAGGCTTGTATAAAAACCATGGAGAACTTCCTGCTGACGGTTGGAGATAGTTTAGAATTCTTTTTTACTACGGATGCACACGGACAAGCTTACGTTATTGTTTTTCTCATCGGTGTGCATTTGTGCTAGATTTATAAAAGGCTTTCTTCTACTCTAATCACTCTTGAATTCTTAAAACTCTGAATGTAAACCTAAAGCAATACTGTTTTTGCCTAATGATGTCATTGTATTCTGCAATTCTTTTCGTGGATAATAATTGTAAGCCGATGACGGATAGCCTAATGCTTTTTTAATTCGTAATTTTTTTCTACTTTTATTTTTTAGGTTGATGATTGAGATTCATTTACCTAACATTGTCAATAAGGGTTTCGAGAATCGAAATCCAAAAAGGAGAAAAAATATATGCTTAAATCAAAAATCAATTTATTAGTTGTAGCTGCTTCTTTGGTATTGTCAGCTTCTTTGTCTGCGGGAACAATTACTGTTTTCGTTCATGGTAAATCAGGCTCAAATCACAATGGAACAGGCACAACTGATGTAAACAATTACTGGGGTGCATCACCAAATACAGTAGCTGGGACAAAATATTTTGTAGGTTATGATGGAACATCTGATCCAAGAACTTACGGAACTGCAAGAGCGCAAACAAATCTTACAACTGTTTTAACACAGAGATGTAAGGGTGTTGATACTTGTAAAATCGTTTGTCACAGTGCTGGTTGTTATGCAACAGAATATTTTCTATCTAACTTAGGTGGAACTGCTTCAAGTAAAGGTTTCAAAATCTCCGGTGTAACAGCGTTAGCTGCTGCTTCTGGTGGTTCTGAGTTAGCTTCTGCTTTAAATGGTCTTACTTTTGGCTACGCAGGAAATGCTATGGATAAAGCTCTCATTGTTAACAATGCTAGATCTTCTTTTAACCATAACAATACTGCTGGAGTTACAGTTGCTCACGTTCCTGGATACAAAGGAATGATCGGTGCTTCTGCAATTCTTCCAGGGGAAGATGATTATGCGGTTGCTTACCACTCTTCTTGCGGTTACTCTAAAGTAGGCGGATTGTCTAAATGCCAAAGTTCCATTACTCAATCTGAGGGAATCTGGCCTTTCAATTCTAATGTATCGTATGCACAGTATTCTGGTCATACAAGAGCACCTTCTGTTCCTGTTGCAGGTCTTTATGAAAACCATAGCGAACTAACCAACGACGGTTGGAGATAGTATTCCAGTAAAACACTTTTGTGTTTGTAGAGGCGCGATCTATTGCGTCTCTACAACAGAAATCATTTTTTTGAAATTATAAATCCCTAGTCCGTTTACACTTCCCTTCTTGCTTGGAGATAACAGTCATACTCCACAAAGATCATAAACTAAATAATAAAAAACTTTTTTTATCAGTTTTCTTTATGTAAATCATTTCATTTTAAACTAACGTTCAGTTTTCTTTTTTACTATTGAAAATTTTTTCCTCTTATTTTTTTTTTGGTTGATGATTCTTTTTAGCCTTCTTACCGTTGGCATTAAAGGGTTTCGAGAATCGAGACTTAAATGGAGAAAAAAAAATGCTTAAATCGAAAATTAACTTATTAGTTGTGGCTGCTTCTTTGGTATTGTCAGCTTCTTTGTCTGCGGGAACAATCACTGTTTTCGTTCATGGAAAATCAGGCTCAAATCACAATGGAACAGGCACAACTGACGTAAACAATTACTGGGGTGCATCACCAAATACAGTAGCTGGGACAAAATATTTCGTAGGTTATGATGGAACATCTGATCCAAGAACTTACGGAACTGCAAGAGCGCAAACTAACCTTACAACTGTCTTAACACAAAGATGTAAGGGTGTTGATACTTGCAAAATCGTTTGTCACAGTGCTGGTTGTTATGCAACTGAATACTTTCTATCTAACTTAGGTGGAACTGCTTCAAGTAAAGGTTTCAAAATCTCCGGCGTAACAGCATTAGCTGCTGCATCTGGTGGTTCTGAATTAGCGAACTCGTTAAATGCAATTACATTTGGTTATTCTGGAAATGCTATGGACAAAGCTCTCATTGTTACAACAGCGAGATCTTCTTTTAACCATAACAATACTGCTGGAGTTACAGTTGCTCACGTTCCTGGATACAAAGGAATGGCTGGGGCTTCTGCAATTCTTCCAGGCGAAGATGACTATGCGGTTGCTTACCACTCTTCATGCGGTTACTCAACTGTAGGCGGATTGTCTAAATGCCAAAGCTCTATTACTCAATCTGAGGGAGTTTGGCCTTTCAATTCTAACAAGACCTATGCTCAATTTACAGGTCATGTAAGAGCGGGCTCTGTCCCTGTTGCAGGTCTCTATGAAAATCATAGCGAACTAACCAACGACGGTTGGAGATAGTAGTAAAACAAAATGTAAGGACGTGATTCATCACGTCCTTACGATATAAATTCTTTTTTTAACTGTTCTTATACATAGAAAAAAAAATTTGCAATCTGCAAATACTACCTGCGGATACTAAAGATAACCCCTACAAAATAAAGCGCCTAACGTTTCAAAGTATTTTTTTTAATTTGCCTTTGTGTATTCATTCTCTTAAAATTGTTATTCGTTAGAATTTAAAGAGGAATGGAGAAAAAAAATGCTTAAATCAAAAATCAAGTTATTAGTCGTAGCTGCTTCCCTTGCTATATCAGCTTCTTTGTCTGCGGGAACAATCACTGTTTTCGTTCACGGTAAATCAAGCTCGAATCACAATGGAACGGGAACAACCGATGTAAACAATTATTGGGGAACCGCGCCTAACGCAGTATCAGGAATAAAGTATTTCGTAGGTTATGATGGAACAACTGATCCAAGAACTTATGGAGCTGCAAGAGCACAAACCAATCTGACAACTGTATTGGTCAATCAGTGTAAGGGTCTTGATACTTGCAAGATCGTTTGTCACAGTGCTGGTTGCTATGCAACTGAATATTGGTTATCTAATTTAGGTGGAACTGCCTCTAGCTTAGGATTTAAGATATCAGGAGTAACAGCATTAGCCGCAGCTTCTGGTGGTTCTGAATTAGCCTCTGCTTTGAATGGAATAACCTTTGGTTATGGTGGGAATGCAATGGATGTAGCGCTTATCGTTAGCAATGCTAGATCTTCTTTTAATCACAACAATACAGGCGGAGTAACTATCGCCCATGTCCCTGGTTACAAAGGAATGATTGGTGCATCTGCAATTCTTCCTGGAGAAGATGACTATGCAGTTGCTTACCATTCCTCTTGCGGTTACAGCATAGTAGGCGGTCTTTCAAAATGTCAGAGTTCACTGATTCAGTATGAAGGGATTTGGCCTTTTGGTGGAAATGTAACGTATGGACAATACATCGGTCATACAAGAGCACCGTCTGTTGCCGTTGAAGGTTTATATAAAGATCACGGTGAACTAACCTACGAAGGTTGGAGATAGTCGTAAAACAAAACTGTAAGGACGTGATTTATCACGTCCTTATGAACAGTGGCAAATGGCTATAATTCCCATTCTAAGATAATCCAATCATTGAATTGTTCTTCATAAGCGAGCCTACCGCCTAAATGCTCTGTGAAAAGCTTGATAGAGTCTTCTTTCTTTTCAATGATAAGTCCACTAAATAGAAAACGTTTTGTCTTTATTCGCTTGATGTGCTCAATATTTTGAGATATAACCGCATACGTAATATTACCCAGCATCAAGTCATAAGATTTTTTTTCTATTTCGGGATGATCGAATCCTCCTTCTAGGACTTTAAAATCAACAGGCAAAGGAAAATGATTTTCTGCCCAATTAAATTCAGTAGCACGAACAGCATTCGGGTCTATATCGATAGCTAAAATTTCTTTTGCCTTCTTATAGGCAGCGGCTATTGATAATATGCCGGAGCCTGTTCCCATATCTAAAATAGACATTCCTTCTTTTACAATCTTTTCGATTCGAGAAATCATAAGCTTAGTAGTTTCATGATGTCCTGTTCCAAAGGCAAGACCAGGATTCATATAGAGGATAACATTATTACTCTCTTCGTGAACCTTCTTCGAAAGCTCCGAATCTTTTTCCCATGTCGGGATAATCCAGTAGTGGTCTCCTATTTGAAATGGTTTATAGAATTCTTTGTATGCTTCTTCAAATTCTTTGGTCTCTACAATTCTAGATTCGATAAAAGAATTTCCTGCGGCACGGGCTTTTAGATAAATATAAACTTTGAGTTCTTTTTCGGTATCTGTTTCGCCCAAATAAACTTGGATATTGGTGTCGTCGCGTAAAATTTCTCCCGACGCAGGACGGGGCAGAGTAGAATCAAATAATATCTCATAGTATCCTTCTACTAATAAGGAATCTAGAAATTCCGTAAAATCCTCTGAGATGTCTTTGGGTAAATTGACTTTTAATTCTAAGTATTTCATTTTTTTAATTCCTTCATCTTGGTTTCTAACTCCTCTGCTCTTTCTAATTTGCGAGTAATTCGGTAAAGCTCTTTTAGATTTTTGAGATTCTTAAAGTTCTTTGGGTCACGAAGTAGGATTTGTTCTCCAATGTCTACAGCCTTTTCATAATTACCACATTTTTTATTGGAAATACTGGCGAGATAAAGCATTTCCGTTGATTCAGGTTTTTTGTAAGTGTATTGATTAATATGCTTAATTGCGTTTTGAAAATCTCTTTTCTTAAAATAGAAAAAACCTAGTTGTCGATTGGCTACTTCATTATAAGGACTGAGTCGATAAATGTTTTTCAATAAGAGAATATTCTCGTCAAAGTTTACTTCTCTTATATCATAATGAGTCTTAAACATTCTAGATAGAATTTCTGTGAAGTTTGTCTTATTTGGATTAACCGCAGGACCTTGATACTCGATTCGAAGTAGGCTACAGTCATCAGTTAGTTCTCCCGTTGTGTGTAGTAAATCTACTATTTTGGGTAAATCACCATTTGCCTTTCGAACAGTATCCAGGAATAAAGTTTCATCTTCGTTAATGATTCTAATGTTTTCCTCAACTCCAATTTGAATATCATCTCTTCCATCAGAGCCTAATATCAATATATCGCCAGGCTTTAGACTCAATGTTTGCACTTGAAATAATTTTTCATTTTCAAAAATTCCGAGTTTACGCGTTGTAAACCTCTGCTCTATAAACCTTGCATTTCCATCTCTAAACAAAACTGTCCAGGGATGCTCTGCATTTATATGATATAAAAATCCTGTCTCGTCATCTATGAGTCCCATCACGCAAGATAAAAACATAGTTCCGTCAAAGGATTCAAAGATTCTCTGCAATTCTAAGAAAGCATCTTTTAACCATTTCTCCGGTGTCTTATTTCTAAAACTAGCAATCTGAGATCGCGACAAAACAGTATTAAACACAACTCCCATCACCAATGCACCACCTGCACCCTGTATGGATTTTCCCATTGCATCTCCATTGATGAAGACAGTGTATTGTTTATCGTTTAATACTATGTTAGCCGAAATACTAATGTCTCCTCCAATTTCATATGTTTTATTCTTAAAGTGAAAAGTCTTTTTTTGTTTTGAATAGAATTCAGTTTTTACATATTCACTATTATTTTTATTTGCAGTCAGTGGACTGAGTAAGAGTGATGTTAAAAAATAATCTCCATCTTGTTGTGTCTTTATCTTTTTAATTTCTTCCATCGTTTGATTTAATTCTTTAGTTCTTACTTCTACTTTATTTTCAAGAGATGTATTTAGTTCTTCTACTTCCAGGTGAAGTCTTACAAATTTATTGGCAAGAATTGCCGCAATGCTTAGAATAAAAAACATAAAGCAATACCCAAAAGTTCTCGGCATTTGAAAATAACCTCTATCGCTTAAAATATCTGTAACGACTGAAATGAAAATTAGAACTACTCCTAAAAGAATATAGGTAGAGTCTTTATTCTTTCTTGCAGCTAATAGATAATAGAATAGAAATCCTATGTAGATAAATCCAATTGGTTGAGTTAGGCTTTTATTCATTTTATCAAAAAGAATTAGATCTGAGGCAAATAGAAAAAAACCTACAAGTAGCATGGAAATTAAATTTAGAATTAAGATTGGAATCGTAATTCTAAATTTGAAGAAGATTCGAATAAAGTTTGTAAAGAGCGGAATCAGACAGGTAAACATAGTGTATTCAATCTTCTTCATCAGAATAAAGTCAAGACCTAGTTCATATTTTCCCTGGGTTCGGAGAAATTGATAGATTACTACGGTGAATACAAATATCGCAAAATAGATATTATCCACTTCTTGCCTTCGCCGCAAAAATAGAAATAAAAAATACATTCCGACAGTTGCATACACAGCGAGTAGAATTACTTTAAACAAGTCTTCTTGGTATTTATCAAATTGAATTTTGATTGTAGTTCCAATTGCAGTCTTATCCTGATTGATTCCAATCTCTTCTGGAAAGAAACGCTCTACTTCAATTAGAATAGTGTTTTCTTTTCCTATCTGAATGAGGGATTGTGGAATTTCGTAAATTCGAATTTTGTCATAACTCTGTGGTTCCGGACTTCCAAAGCAACCTGTTGTTCCAATAAGCACATTATTGAAATAGGTTCTATCTCTATCGGAAATAATTCCAAGTCGAAGCGCCAATTGTCTATTAGCCATTGACTCAGGAATGATTATTTTTCTACGTATCCAAATTCGCTTTTTTGCATCGACTTCCTTTGTCTGAAGATTAGATGGCACTTTGTATTTTTTCCAATCTAATTGATCATAATTATTCTTTAGAATATTTTCTTTTACTATCTCGTCTATCGTATATTCCCATTCTGTTTCTGAATCTAAGTTGATAATCTGGTCTTGTGCTTTGTGTAGTGACTGGTTTATGCTTTCGGTATCTTCACTATTTACATTTGCAAAGCAAATAATTAGAATGCCTAGCAGAATGGAATGAAATAAATTCTTACTATTTTGTTTCATGGAATACCTTCCCTTTTAAATTGCGAGTTATAATATCTAGAGCAGATAGGGGAAGAAATGAGCGCGGTAAATGCTGATTTGGTTTCTTTTTTTTAAAAAATTACGCACAAGAGCAAATTTTTTTATTAAAGCATAGGTTTTCAAAAATGAATAGAATTGTAGCAGGAAAAATTTAATTTGGATTTTCTATATTATCACTAATCCGATGCCTAAAAACAAGCAAACAATACTACTTATCGACGATGACAAATTAATTATTATGTCATTGGATTTAATTTTAAAGAGGAAAGGTTATCACGTTGTTCAGACTTCTGATCCAGAAGCTGTTCTTTCACTGATTGAGAAAGAAAATGTAGACTTAGTAATTTTAGATTTCTATCTTTCCGAGATAAATGGAATCGAAATTTTAGAATTGATTCGAGCAAAAGAAGAATTTTCCAATATTCCAGTCTTCATGCTCACATCAGAAGAAAGTCCCGATATTATTGAAGCTTGTTTAGATTCAGGAGCAACGGATTTTATTATTAAACCAATTATTGCTAAAGTGTTGCTCGCTCGTATTCGCTCTGCACTTTCAAATCGAACTAATATTCTTCAAATCGAATTACAAAAAAAAGAAATATCTGAGTCAAAGGAAAAGCTTTCTTTAGTGTTGTATCATCTGGAAAAAGACATTAAAAAAGCGAGAGTAACGCAAACTACTCTTATCCCCGCAAGTTATATTGAATCGAAAACATATAAAATGTATTCCTATTATAAACCTATGATCGAAGTGGGAGGAGATTTTTTTACTCATTATGAGAGAGCGGATAAGACTGATATACTTTTTGGAGATGTATCAGGTCATGGAATTTCTTCCGCCATGGTATCCTGTATGGCAGTTCTTTGTTTTCAAACTATGCTGCATGATCAAGGCACAGTAGAAGGGGAATTACGTTATTTACATAATACATTATCTAGTTATGTGGCAGGGCATTATATTACCGGTGTTTACTTACGATTTGACAAAAATAGTAAACTTCTTACCTATGCATATGCAGGGCATCATAGTATGGTTTTAATTCGAGATAATACTATTATGGAGCTTGAAGGCAAAGGAACTCCACTTGTTTTATTGAAAGATTTTATAACTAAGGAATTTTCCATTTCTATCAAAACAGGAGACAGATTATTTCTTTTTTCAGATGGGCTCTTTGAATTCTTTAATTTAGAAAATGAATTCTATGGAACTAATAAATTTCTTTCAGACGTAAAAGATGTAATGCATTTACAGGGAAGCGATTTTCTGAATGCAGTCTCTGAAACTTCGATTCGTATCTCTGGAAATATAGTAAGAGATGATATGACTATGCTTTTAATCAGCTTTCAATTCTAACGACAAATTTGTATTATCCTAAAACTAATTGAAGACATTCATCTTCTTTTTCTTGCATTCTTTTTTCTTCGTA
Source organism: Leptospiraceae bacterium (assembly GCA_016708435.1). NCBI lineage: Bacteria > Pseudomonadati > Spirochaetota > Leptospiria > Leptospirales > Leptospiraceae > Leptospiraceae bacterium. The sequence continues at coordinate 393,159 of JADJFV010000033.1, forward strand.
GGCGCCCTTTTCGTGATCGAAACCGAGCAAGTGTAAGATTCCATGAACTAGAAGTCGATAAAACTCTTCCTTATCACTATGCCCGATTTCTCTGGCTTGCTTTCGCATTGTATCTATCGAAATAATGATTTCGCCTAAAATTTTATAACCTTCTGGTAAATCTTTTTCTACGATTGGAAAAGAAAGAACATCGGTAGATTTGTCTTTGCCTCTCTTCGCAAGATTGATTTTTTGAATTTCTTCGTCGCTTGTAACTAGAAGAGAAAGCTCATATCCTTTTAAATTCGTAATATGATCTACGATTTTTTTGATATTTGCTTTAATCTCTTTCGGAGTTATCCCCAATTTGTGATGGGAGTTGTTCTCAATGTAAATATTTTTTATCAGTGACATAGTTTCGGCTACTTAAGAATATCCCCTGGATTAGCATTTCTATGTGGAACAAAAAGAGAAAGTGTTGCGTCTTTGCCAGTGGCTAACAACATTGCCTCTGACATACCGAATTTCATCTTTCTAGGTTCAAGATTTGCAACCACAACTACTTTCATTCCAACAAGTTCTTCTGGTTTATATGCAGATTTTATACCAGCGAATACATTTTTGATCCCTTTTTCTCCAAGATCAACTTTAACATTTAAAAGTTTATCTGCACCTTCTACATGATTTGCTTCTGCAATCAGACCAACTCTTAATTCAACCTTAGTAAGATCATTTATACTGATTAGACCTGTTTCATTAGAATTAGACTTAGATTCAGATGTTTTTATTGTAGTAGGATTTGTTTTTACTTCATTTTGTGATTCTTTATTTTCTTCTAACATAGTAGTAATTGCCTTTTCATCTACTCGCTGTGAGAGTATCTCGTAAGGAAGAATGCTGTTATTCTCTAAGAGATTCTCTAGTTCAGCGAAAGGTATTTTAGAATTCAAGTTCAATATTTTAAATATTCTTTCAGAAATTTTAGGTATGACAGGTTGTAGGTAAATCGAAAGTATCCTCGCGCTATTGATTGCAGTGGTAACAACTTGTCTTGCTTCTTCTTTATCTGTTTTCAAAAGATTCCAGGGAGCTTTGTCGTTTACGTATTTATTGACCACATCCCCCAGGCGTGCGATTTCTTTCATTACTTTCGAGTAATTTTTATCTTCGTAATTTTTTAAAATTTCCGCTTTGCTTGCGAGCAGTTCGGTTACTATTGATCTGCCTTCCACATTGAGTGTTCCTAGTCTTCTATCCAATTTGTCTAGAATGGAAGTTCCAGTTCTTGAAAGTATGTTAATGAAATTTCCGATTAAATCAGAATTTACCTTTGAACTAAAGTCGGAAAAATTTAAATCTAAATCGTCAAGAGTATCGTTTAATTTTCCGGCAATGAAAAAACGGAAATGCTCTGGCTCTAAGTATTTTAAGAAGGTAGAAGCTTTGATAAAAGTTCCACGAGACTTAGACATTTTTTCGCCATTGACTGTGATGAATCCGTGCACGTTGACTCGATTCGGAGTTTTATAGTCTCCACCTAATAGCATTGCAGGCCAGAAGAGCGCGTGAAAGTATAATATGTCTTTGCCTACGAAATGAATTATTTCTCCGTCGCCTGATTTCCAAAACTCGTCGAACGTTGGATTGTCTTTGAAATAATTCTTGGAGGACGCAATATAACCAATAGGCGCATCTAACCATACATAAAAGTATTTATTCACTTCACCTGGAATTTCAAATCCAAAGTAAGGACCGTCACGCGATATATCCCATTCCTGTAAGCCTTGGGAAAACCATTCGTTTAATTTATTGCGAACACCTTCGTGCACATGCTTTGGATCATCAATCCATGCTGCTAATTCTTTCTGAAAATCCTGTAATTTAAAGAATAAATGCTTTGAACTTTTTAAGCCCGGTGTGTTTCCGCAAATTGCACAATGAGAGTCAACTAAATCCTTTGGAGAATAATTAGAGCCACATACTTCACATCCATCGCCATATTGATCTTTTGCGCCACACTTAGGGCAGGTGCCTTTGATAAAACGATCAGGCAGAAACATTTTATCATGCTCACAATAGGATTGCTCAATTTCTCTTTCTGCAATATGAGAATTCTTTTTTAGACTATTGTAAATTTCTTCCGAATAATGACGATTTTCCGGTGAATTCGTAGTATAGTAGTTATCATACTCAATATGAAAAGCCGTTAAGTCTTTGTAGTGCTCTGCGTGAATTTTGGTTACTAATTCTTCCGGGGAAATATTTTCTTTTTTGGCAGCAAGCATTACAGGTGTGCCATGTGTATCGTCTGCACAGAAGAAATAACACTCATTACCCGCTAGTTTCTGGTATCGAACCCAAATATCGGTTTGGACTCCTTCTAGCATATGACCTAAATGAATGGAACCATTTGCATAAGGAAGAGCTGTTGTGACTAATAATTTTCTTTTTTTCATATAGTTTTGAGTGAGTGCTTTGCCACCGATGAACACCAATGCACACCGATGATTTTAATTTGAGTATTCTTGTCGGTGTGTTTTGATTATCTTTGGGTGAGTATACTGAATGTATTTTCCTTTCTAGGCTTTTTTAGCCTTTTTAATATTCTCAGCGACTTCGGTGATCTTTGCCTTTACAGCTTCTACTTTGCCCTCTGGCATTTTATTTTGAATTTCTTCGGTGATCTTGTTGTAGTTATCAATGATTTTAGAGCGCGTGTCTTCGTAGTTTTTTCCAGCTACGCTTGTGAATTCTTTTATATCGTGAATGATTTTATCTAATGAATGTCTGATTTGCACTGCACCTTCTGAATTGTCTTGCGCCCCTCTCGTGCTAAGTTCTGTATAAGACTTCTCTAACTCGGTTTTGGCTCTTTCTAAACCCTCTTTTCCAGCCTGTAGTAGTCCGATTCCTATGTTAAGAATATCCATTATTTGTTTTTCCATTTAATCTCTCCAATAAAATAAAAGATTTATCAATATATGACCAAATTTATATGATTGACTCATTTATATATCCCTTTTTTGAAAAATAAGTTTTGCAAAATTTCATGAAATCAGTGTATTCTAGCTTGCCATTGCTGGTTATAAGGCAGAACTGGAAGGTATAAGCGTTGCTGGGATCGAAAAACTCAGCTCTGCATTAGAAAAGGAAGCAATGAAAGAAGACATTCATAAGAGATTTGTGCATTTTCAGGAGTTTTTGCCTAAAATACAGGCATTTTTAATCAAAACACAACGCAAGTCTGACTTTAGGATAGATAAAAAAGGTCCTATTGATCTAGTTACAGAAGCGGATTTGGGCTCTGAGAAAATGGTAGTAGATGAAATTAGTAAGTTTTTTCCAGACGATCATATTATGGGAGAGGAGGGATCTAGCGTGCAAGGGAAAAATCAATATCGTTGGATCATTGACCCAGTCGATGGAACTACGAACTTCGCTCATCGTCTGCCTCTTTACGGAATTTGTCTCGGTTTGCAAAATATAGAAAGTGGACGCGTGGAAATGGGCATTGTAAGCTTTCCCGCTTTGGGCGATACCTACCATGCCATTCGGGGAGCGGGAGCATTTAAAAACGGAGAGCGAATCTTTGTATCGGAGACAAGTGAGTTAATCAACGCGTTAGTCTCCACAGGTTTCCCTTACGATAAGAAACAAAGAATGGAAAGTGTTATGCATAATTTGAAATCCATGTTGTTAGCCGTTCGAGACGTTAGGCGAACTGGTGTTGCAAGTCTTGATTTATGTTGGGTTGCAGAAGGAAGATTTGATGCGTATTGGGAAGAAAATCTAAAACCCTGGGACATGGCAGCAGCATCGGTTATTGTAGAAGAAGCTGGAGGAAGGCTTTCTACTTTCGATGGAAATGATTTTTCCGTATTCGTTCCAAATCTACTTTCATCCAATTCCATTATTCATGACAAGCTAATTGAGCGGCTATCTGTCATTTCCCCCCAAGTAAAAAGTGAATTTGGTTTATGAAGTTTAGAAGAAATAAATTTCTTTCTCTTTGCCTCTGTGCCTCGGTGGCTATCTTCTTTTCCCTCACTGTAAGTGCGCAAGAGACATATCCCAAAATCTACGAATCCAATACTTGGAATCCAATTGGATTTGAAGAGATAGAAGAAAAATTTAAATCTGTGGATGTAATTCTAATCGGGGAAGAGCATGACGATAAAGTGGGTCATGCAGAAAAACTAAAACTCATTCGGTTTTTATCGGAGCGGCAAAGTTTTATTATCTCCATGGAAATGTTTGAGCGAGATGGACAAGTTGTATTGAATGAATACCTCGCCGGACTTATTGATGAGAAACTATTTCAGTCTGACTGTAAGCTATGGAATAATTATGAAGACTATAAACCGATTGTTCTCTTTGCAAAAGAGAATAAAATTCCAATCCTAGCGGCTAACGCACCTAGACGTTATGTGCGAATCCTTTCTCGCAATGGATTGGAAGAAATTTATAAATTCCCTCCTGCCTCACGAAAATTATTTGCTCCGATTTATACAGTGGAGCGTTACAGACAGGAATCTTATGAGAATAAAATATTTGGCTCTATCGCCGGACATACGAGTGAAAAGCTAGGAATGAAAAATATGATTCTAGCACAAAATCTTTGGGATGCAACAATGACCGATTCTATTTTAAAAACCATTGAGAAGAAGCGAACAAAAGTAATTCATATAAACGGTCGGTTTCATAGCGACGAGTATATGGGTGTTACCCACAGACTTAAAGAGTTTGGTTTAAGGGTGCTTACGATTTCCATGTTCGTGCATCGATCTCTTGAATCCCCGAATCAAACCCAACTGAAAAAATACGCAGATATTATTTATATTACGGGAGCAAATTTCCCAAACAAAGAAAAAGGAGAATAAAATGTTTCAATATAAACATAGACATTTAGAAATCGCAAGCATATTCCTGTTTGTAGTCTACTGTATTATGCTATTAGTAAAAATTGGCGAAGAGACTATTCGACTTGCGAATAATCTAGGTTATCTGGTAATTCCGTTAGCTCTTGCTCCTTTATTTGTTGGATATGTAGGTGCTGATTTTTTTTCCGGGCTTGTTCATTTTCTAGGAGATACATTTGGAACGGAGGAAACGCCCGTGCTTGGAGAGCCTTTTATTAAACCATTTCGGGAACATCATGTAGATCCAAAAGGAATGACAAAACATGATTTTGTAGAGACAAGCGGAAACAATTGCATCGTATCCATTCCTTTTTTGCTTTTGGTTTATTACCTAATTGATATTAAGTCGAGTCTATTTGCCTATTCCTTCTATAGTTTCTTTTGTTTTCTAATGATTGCAGTTTTTATTACAAATCAGATTCATAAATGGTCGCATATGGAAAATCCCGGGGCGGCTAATATTATTTCTCCAACGAAACAATTTAATCCTTTCGCCTGAGCATCATCAGGTTCATCACACGGAGCCTTTTGATAAATACTATTGCATTACTGTCGGTTGGTTAAATCCATTTCTTTATAAGATTCATTTTTTTGAAAGCATTAAGACTATCGCCTATAAAATCTTTGGAGATAGAGTGGCTATTCGACGTTAAACGGAAGTGAAAAAACTTTTTCAGTATTAATGAATACCTCTTCGTTAAATTTCTATCAAAGGAAATAAATTTATAGATATAGTCGAGCGAGTTCTTTTTTTCTTTTTATTCTTTATTTCGAGTTTTCCTTGGTTTTTTACTTGCCTTGCAGTCAATTTATTTACATATTAAAAATTAAGAAATAGTAAGCGCGATTGCCTTCGGATACATAAAAGATACTGTCAAGAATACTATCAAAGATACTATTAACTATAGTGATTTCGTTTGAATGACTATATTTAGCAGTATACCAAAGACTATGACTGATAGTAAATTGGATGCATCGGCAATACAAAGAATAACTACTTCGTATGTTGAAAACTGACATTGAATTTAGTATCTAATATTAGCAGAGATCATTATTTATCTATGACTACAACTTGAAAGGGAAGAACTAAAACACTTGGATGAGAATAGAAGGCGATTTATTTATGACTAGCATAGTAGCGAAAACCATTCTTCTCGTTGAAGACGAAGTCATCATTGCCTTGATGGAAGTAAAACAATTAGAGAAAGAAGGCTACAAGGTGATTCATGTTGAGGACGGGAATCAAGCTATCGACATGGTCAATGAAAAACGAGATCAAATAGATTTGATACTGATGGATATTGATTTGGGAAATGGCATCGATGGCACTCAAGCTGCAAAAGAAATTTTAAAGAGTCATGATATACCTATTGTTTTCCTTTCCGCTAGAGTAGAAAAAGAAGTCGTTCAAAAAACAGAAAAAATTACATCTTATGGTTATGTAGTAAAAAATTCTGGAATCATTGTAATTGATGCCTCTATCAAAATGGCATTTAAACTTTATGAGGCAAATAAAAAAACAGAAAGACAAAGAGAGCGGCTAAGAACAATTCTCCACTCCATTGGCGATGCTGTCATTGCCACAGATATGGATGGAAATATTTTACAAATGAATTCCATCGCTGAAAATTTGACAGGATGGAAATTCAGTGAGGCAAACGGAATGCCTCTGCAAGATGTCTTTCATATTGTAAATGCTGTTACCCGCGAGAAAGTTGTAAGTCCCGTCGAATTGGTATTAGCCTCAGGGAAAATTGTAGGACTCGCAAATCATACTGTATTAATTGCACAGGATGGACATGAATATAAAATTGCGGATTCAGGCTCTCCCATAAAAGATTCAGAAGGACATATTACAGGAGTTGTATTAGTATTTCGAGATATAACAAAAGAATATGAAATTCAAGAGGCTCTCAAACAAAGCGAACTACATTTGCGAACGATTGTTGAAGCTACTCCAAGTTGCGTGAAGCTTGTTTCTAAAGATGGAACTTTACTTGCAATGAACTCCGCTGGACTTTCTATTATTGAAGTCGAAGATTCTAAGGATGTAATTGGTAAAAGTGTTTATCCTGTAATTGCTCCAGAATTCAGAGATGCTTTTCAAAAATTCAACGAGCATATCTGCAATGGCGAGAAAGGATCACTTCGTTTTCAAATCGTTGGAGCGAAAGGAACTAGGCGATGGCTGGAATCCCATGCTGTTTCACTTCCTTCACCCGAAACTCATGAATTAATTCATTTAGCGATTACGCATGATATTACCGAACAAAAACAATATGAAGAATCTCTTCACGCGCGAGAAAAAATATATCATACTATATTTGAAAAAAGCAGGGCTGTTAAATTATTAATAGACCCGAATGACGGAAAGATTGTTGATGCAAATTCTGCAGCAGCGGAATTTTATGGTTATTCGCTAGAAGAATTAAAAGAATTAAAGATCAATAAAATAAATGTTTTATCAGAAGAAAAAATAAAAGAAGAGATGCTAAACGCAAGCACAGAAAAAAGAAATTACTTTAATTTTAAACATCGTCTTGCAAATGGAGAACTTCGCGATGTGGAGGTTTACTCAAGCCCTCTCACAGTAGGAGGTCGCCCTTTGCTTCATTCCATTATACATGATATTAGTGATCGAAAAAAAATGGAAGCTGCCCTTACTGAAAATGAGCGGAATATGAAGATTCTCCTCGATACGATGACGGAAGGAGTTGCCTTAAATGAAATTATTTATGATGACACAGGAGAAATGATTGATTATAAAATTTTAAATGTAAATAAAGCATTCTATTCCATGGCAGATTATAGCAGCGTTGAGGTAATTGGAAATTATGCGACAAAGCTATATGGTATGTCTATTGATTTTATTAAAACATTCTGGAGAGGTCATCAGGATATGCGGACAACTGTATTTACTGAAATGTGGAGTCCGCTGCACAATAAATGTTACTTCATTGCGACATCGCCTTTTGTCGATGGCAAATTTGTTACAACATTTCTTGATATTACCGAGCGGAAAAATGCAGAAACCGCACTAGCCGAATTTAATCGAGACTTTGAAAATTTCTTAAAAGAAACAACTGATTTTATTTACTTTAAAGATCGAGAAAGTAGGTTTCGTTTTTGTAGTCAAAGCCTGGCGAACATCACAGGTCATGCAAATTGGCGAGATTTGATCGGAAAGAATGATTTTGAAGTATTTCCAGCAGACACTGCTAAAATTTATTACGAAGAAGAACTACCAATCTTTGGAGAAGGAAAACCCCTGCAAGGTAAGATAGATCCCTATTACGATGCAGAGGGTAATATGGGTTATGTGTCCACAAATAAATGGCCTCTATTTGATAATAATAAAAACGTAGTAGGGATATTTGGTATTAGCCGTGACATCACAGAGCGTAAAAGAATGGAAGAGCAGTTAGAGAGCACAAAATTGGCTCTTGAGAATGCGAACATTGAGCTTGAAAAATTATCAAATACGGATGTATTGACTGCTATTGGGAATAGGCGATACTTTGAAAAGATTTTTGAAAAAGAATGCCTTCGATCAAGAAGAAACAATAGCCCTCTATCGATTCTTATTATTGACATTGATGATTTTAAAAATTACAATGATCATTTTGGACATTTGCAAGGAGATGAATGCTTGAAAATTGTTGCGAAAGCAATTGCTGGACTGGCAAGAAGAGCACCTGATCTAGCGGCACGGTGGGGTGGCGAAGAATTCATTGTTTTACTACCTGAAACAAACCTTTCGGAAGCTTGGGTTGTTGCAGAAAATATCCGCACACACGTGCAGGAGTTAGCCCTCCCCCATCCAATAGCTAGAGCGGCTAACGTTGTTACATTAAGTGTGGGAGTGTCTTCATGGGGCTATGAAGACCCACAAGAATTAATTTCTAGAGCGGATAAGGCTTTGTATGCCGCAAAGAACAACGGTAGAAACAGAGTAGAAATTTCAAAATAGACTTCAAAAAGAGGAATGAATGTTTGATAAATCAAATAAAACCATACTGCTCGTAGAAGATGAAATCATCATTGCCATGATGGAACTTAAGTTGTTAGAAAAAGAAGGGTATCGAGTAATACATGCGGCTAATGGGGAAGAAGCGATTGATATTGTAAATAATTCGCCAATTGATTTAATCCTTATGGACATTGATTTAGGGAAAGGTATGGATGGAACTGAAACTGCAAGAGAAATTTTAAGAACCCATAACTTACCTATCGTGTTCCTCTCATCCAGAACCGAAAAAGACATTGTTCAAAAAACGGAGGTCATTACTTCGTATGGATATATAATGAAGAATTCTGGAATTATCGTTATGGACGCGTCTATCAAAATGGCTTTTAAGTTGCATGAAGCAAATGAACGAACTCAAAGAGAGAAAGAGCAACTTCGAACCATTTTACATTCTATTGGAGATGCAGTAATCGCTACAAATAGAGAAGGGCTTATTGTTCGAATGAACATAGTTGCAGAGGAAATTACTGGCTGGAAATTCTCTGAAGTAGAAGGAAGACCATTATACGAAATTTTTAGAATAATCAATGCTCATACAAGAGAAATTGTTCCTGATCCAGTTAAATTAGTATTAGCCACTGGAAATACAATAGGTCTTGCAAATCATACTGTGCTCATTGCTAGGGATGGAACAGAATGTCAAATTGCCGATTCTGGAGCACCGATTAAAGACGTTAGTGGAAATATTATTGGAGTAGTTCTTGTTTTTCGAGATGTTACACAGGAATACGAAATTCAGAATAAAATTGAAATAAGTGAAAGAAAGTATCGAACCATTATTGATGTATCACCTATTCCGTATGCACTTAATGACGATCATCAAAATATTCTATTAATAAACAAGGCGTTTACAGAGACATTTGGATATTCCCATGAAGATATTCCAACTCTTTCCGATTGGTGGCCTAAGGCATATCCTGATTTAGAATATCGAAATTGGGTTGCCTCTACCTGGCAGAATAATGTAGAAAAATCGTTACGAGATGGAAAACCATTTATACCTCTTGAAATAATAATTCAATGCAAGGATGGAACCAAACGTTCTGTAATGGCGAGCGCAGTTTCTCTTGGTGATTCTTTTTCGGGGATACACTTAGTTATCCTTTATGACATAACTGATAGGAAAAAAAATGAAGATGAACTTCGGGTTAGCAAGCAATTGCTTGAAGCCTCTCAGTCTATCGCAAAATTAGGTGGCTGGGAATTGGACTTAACTACGAATACACTTTATTGGACTGCTGAGACCTATCGCATTCATGAAACTTCTCCGTCAGAGTTTAATCCTACAGTCGATGCTGGAGTTGGATATTTCTTACCTGAATCTCGGCAAATGATTTCGGAAGCTCTTAAAAATGCAATAGAAAAAGGGATAGGATACGATCTTGAATTAGAAACATTTACAACTAAGGGTAGAAAAATTGATGTTCGCACTACTTGTCATGTCACTATAGTCAATGGAAAGCCAGCAAAGCTAACTGGAATTTTTCAGGACATAACAGTTAGTAAACTCGCTGGTCAGGAAATTCGAAATTTGCTGCAAGAGAAAGAAATAATTCTAAAAGAAGTTCATCATAGAGTTAAAAATAATATGAGCACTATCTTTGGGTTACTGACAACTCAAGCAGTTACTGTAAATGATTTGGCTGTGCAAAGTATCCTTCAGGATTCAGCAGGACGCGTGCAAAGTATGATGGTATTATATGACAAACTATATCGATCAGAGAACGCTGGTATTGTCTCAATTAAGGACTATTTTCCATCTTTAATCTTTGAAATTATTAGCCTTTTTCCTAAAACCAAACTTGTTAAGATAGAAACTGAATTGGATGATATTCGATTAAAAACTTTAGTGGTTACTCCTTTAGGAATTATTTTTAACGAGCTAATTACAAATACAATGAAGTATGCATTTTCAGAAAACAAGGACGGGTTAATACGAGTAACCGCAAAGCAAAAGGAAAATCTGATTATCCTCACCTATGAGGATAATGGCAAAGGAATTCCTTCATTCATATCTTTTGATAAGCCGACTGGGTTTGGATTACTATTAATTAAAATGCTAGTAAAACAAATCAACGGAACTATTTCCATGGAAATAAAAAATGGAACATGCTTTGTAATTGAATTTCATGTTTAAGTTGCAAAAAAAGAACCTATGATCTGAAGCAATATGGGGCTGTGTAAAAAGAAGGCTTTCTCACATCGCTTGGCAGTTGGGCGGAGGCGGGTGGATAAAGACGTGAAGGCGCAAATAATAGAGCTAATAAAATCAATACTATTTACGTCCTGTGCGGCTAAACTCAATATTGCTCCTTAGGGAAGCAACTTAATGTAACACATTGCTTTTACTTTTACAAAATCCCTGATCGGCATGCAATGCTAATGGTGGGTTTGTCAAATTCAATGCTGATCCCAAAGGGTCGCAACAAAAGGCGGGCTGTTGATTTTACTAGTTTATTAGGTTTGTCTAATATTGTTGATTTCATAAAATGTTACATAGTTTTACTCTTATGCCTAAGGTGAGTTACTAGGTAGAATTGGAGAAAAGAATAGATTATACAGAAAAATTACTTTGCTATGATAAGATATATTTTTTTAGTAATCAAAAATGTTTCGAAAAATTTATTGCCCTAAAACAAGTCTTTACTGAAAGTGAGTTAATTAAAAAACTTCTAAGGCTTAAATAAATTCTTCTTGGGCTAGCATTTTATTTTAAATAACCTTATTATTTTTTTTGAGTCTGCTGCGAAATGGGTCATTTTTAGTTTTCGTATTGATAAATCTTAGCGGTTAAATGTATGAAACCTTATTTTGCAACGGACTCTTTAAAGGAAAGTGCATGAAACTATTGTTCATATTTTTTATATTCTTATTCACAACAATTATAGCTAAAGATACATCAAAAACAAATAAGGGAAAATTGATTGAAAGAGAAGTAGAAATTATTCGTGTCAAAGAAGAGCCTGATATTAAGGCTAATCAATATTTTCCAAAGCAGCCTGAAGAAAACAAATTACCACAAGATTCTAATACGCAAAGCAATGTAAGAGAAGTCGAAGAAAAAAAAGATGTTGAGGGCTTGCAGGCAAAAGAAACCATTAGCGATAATAAATCAAAAACGATCAAGCTTCCTGAAGTCAGTGTCGAAATATTTGGATTTATTAAAGCTGATTATGTTTATTCCAATCAGGCAATGTTGTCCTTTGGTCGTGAAAATTTAACTGCTCCCAATCAGGCAAAACGCATAGTGCAAAATGATGATCGGGATCAGCGGTCACTCATGAGTATCCGCGAAACTTCAATAGGCTTTAAGCCCAAGTTTGGAAATAATTTGCATTAAGTAATTCAGTTTGATCTAATGGACATTAACCAGGGAAATGGAGGACCGGCGAGTAAGCCTCGTATTGTGCAGGCATACATTGAATATAAATTTGGAAACAAGATGGATTTTTTTGCGGGACAGAAGTGGGATATTTTTTCGCCATTGTATCCTGACACTTACAATATTATTTCTGGATTACTCGGCAGTGGGAACCTTGGTTGGTTTAGAGAACAAATGGGATTTAAGCATTCTCTTTCTTCTCAATTTAATTTATCATATTCGATTGGAAATTCTAATCTAAATACTTCTCCAAACGTATCGCCTAACGTTGAGTTAACTAAGGCTCCAACGTTTGCTTTTCAATTAGAATGGATACCTACCAATCAACTAAATCTTTATCTGTCTGGAATTTATTCTAATTTGAAATACTATGATCCAAATTATTCAACATTGTATTTGAATAATAATTATAGTAGTTCTAGTTCTAGTTTCGATGATTCTTATAACCAACTTTTGAATAATAAAAAAGTCAGTCGTGTATCAAGTGGAATTTCTCTTAGCGCACAATGGAAATTAGCCAGTAATCTCAACATAAAGGGAGAAACTCATATAGGTCAGAACTTAGATAATTTTAGCACATTGACTCAGTCAGCCGTTCAGGTAACTTCGTATGGACAGTCTCTTTTGCAATCCTCTTCCCCTCTCGCCTATCGATCCAATTCTGTAAACGGTGGAAGAACACAATATAACTCTATTAGAGAGGCGGGCGCATGGATGAGTATTCTTTATAATATTACCGAGCACTGGGAAGTTATATTTCTTGCAGGCAAGACTAAAATTTTAAATCCAGATAGATTAAAAACTTCATTTGAATCTATTTCGGGAAATCAATTTTATCTCAAGGAAATGAATCGAAACCAGCCCAATGTAAACGTGTGGGGTTCTGATCAACTTGGCTCAGTGATTACAAATTCAACGATAGGCGGAAGCGTGGCAAGGATTCTAGAAGGCAATTTCAAATTATTCGTATATTACCAATACACGGAGACAGAATACAAGACGAGTGATCGGCAAAAAGGCATTGGTAGACTAATTAGTAGCATAGGAAATGATGGAGCCATTTCGTGGAACTCTGCTAATGCAGCTATACCGGATTCTGGGAATTTGCCTCATGCTCATTTAATTCGTGCTGGCGCTATGATGAATTTTTAGAAAAGCAAAAAAGGAAAGGAAATGAAATTATCTATAAAACAAATTATCACAATTAGCTTTATTGGGCTAACAACGATTATACTATTATTAACGGCTTTGATAATATCCCTGTATCTAAGTCAGAATCAACTGTATGAAAATCAAAATCGAAAATTTGACTCTTATCTTCTTGCAGATGAATTAAGACAGAGTTCGGATGATTTAACAAGATTAATGAGAACCTATGCATTGACAGGAGATGAAAAGTATAAGGACTATTTCTTTACTGTTTTAGATATTCGAAATGGGAAAAAAACTAGACCGGAAAAATACAATCGAATCTATTGGGATTTCTATACGGTTAATGGAAATAAGCCGCGACCGGACGATAAGGCTGTCAGTCTATCTGATTTAATGAAACAAAGTGGATTCACAGATTCTGAATTTACTAAGCTAGAAGAAGCAAGAAAAAATTCGGATGGGTTAGTAAGAACAGAAGAAATTGCTATGAGTGCAATGCAAGGCAAATTGGAAGAAGATGCAAAGACTATGATTTTACCGAATGAAAATTTGAAAGAATTTGCGAGAAGAATTTTACATAGCGAGAAATATCACAAAGATAAATTTAATATTATGAAGCCAATAGATGACTTTTATGTTTTGTTAGAAACTAGAACAAATCAAGAAGTTTTGAATTCAAAGGAAAAGCAAACGTTTCTATTACAAATGACTATTTTTGTTTTGGTGTGTTTAGTGTTAGCATCCCTTTTTTCATTTTATTTAATTCACAGAGAAGTAATAAAACCAATCTTGATATTTAATGAAGAAATTCAAGAAATTACGAATAGTAAAAACTTAACTAAGCAGTTAATCAATGATAGCCACAATGAGATTGGTGAGCTTGCAATGAAATTTAATGAATTTATTAAAAGTATCCGCACTTTATTTTTAGCATTTCAATCTAATTCTAAGAGTGTGAATAAGCTCGCTATGACTTTGGAGGAAGCAATTCAGGAAACAAAAACCTCTTTTGAAGAAGTCTCTATTGCGACTGATAGCGTTGCTGATGAGACAGGACAACTCATGCATTTTACGGAAACAATTACAGAAATGATGAATGAGTCTAAACAGAAAATTTCGAATGGTTCAAATCTATCAAAAAGAAATTTGAGTAGCGCACAAATCTTGTTATCTGAAATTACAAGCGCATACGCAGAGTTAAACTTAGCTAATAGAGAACTAAAAACAATCAGTTCTCAATTGGATGAGACTGCGAAGGCTACTGAATCGCTGTCTGAACGATCAAGGGAAATTCACTTAGTGCTTATTTCTGTTAGGGAAATTTCAAAGCAAACTGGACTTCTTGCACTCAATGCAGCGATTGAGTCAGCTAGAGCAGGAGAGCACGGGAAGGGTTTCGCTGTAGTAGCCGATGAAGTAGGAAATCTTGCCGCACAAACTCAGCAGGCTACTGCAAGGATTAGTCAGGTCGTGAATGATATTACTTTAGAAATTAACGATTCAGTAAATAAAATTCGGATCACAAATGATAGTAGTAAAAAATTATTTCAAATTATTGCTAAAATAGAAAAGGTAATTTCGAATAATGTTTCCATTGTTAAAAATACACAAGAAGAATCTTCTCTCATTTCCTTGGAGCTTTCCGGCATTGAAAAAAACATTACAGAGGTAAATATCGTTAATGCGCAGATACTTGGAGCCAATCAGCATCTTGCTGCATCTGGAGAAGAAGTAAGCGTTGCCATGAAATCAAAAATTGCTGCTCTCGATAATATTAATAAGCAGATAATTTCTTTAAATTCAGAAAACAAAGCTTTGCAAGCAGATATTATTCAATTTAAAATTTAAAAGAATCTAATTGTAATTTACCACTTCGGTGGTATTGGTATTTCAACATTTCTCAAATACTCTGCACTTTCTTCTGGAAGAGATGGATTGATATACATACCACTTCCCATTTCAAAGCCTGCTTGTTTTGTGATTCGAGGAACGATAGAAAGATACCAGTGGTAATACTTTGTTCGCCGCTCTGCAAGAGGGGTTGAACGAATTGTAAAATTATAATCTGGATTTCCAAGACCAAAGTATAACATAGATAAAACTTTCTTCAAAATTTTTGCAAGGTCTTTTAGTTCTTCTAATGTAGCATCTTCATACGAGGATGTATGTTCCCTAGGAAAAATCCAAATATGAAATGGACTGAGTGCGGCATATGGGACGAAGGCGATAAAATTGACATTCTCTGCAATGATGCGAGTTCCGGCAGCAATTTCATCTAAAGCAGTTCTACAAAAGATGCAATCTCCATAATCATCGAAGTAGCGCATTACTTCTTGTATCCTCGCTCTGAAACTATAAGGCACAACGGGAGTAGCCGCTATTTGACAATGCGGATGTTCTAACGATGTGCCTGCTGATTCTCCATGATTTTTAAAGATGACGATTGTTTCCATTCGTGTATCTTTTGCAATTTCTTCATAACGTAACTTGAAAGCTAGGAGCAAATTATAAATATCCTTTTCAGGTAATAGTGCGGTAATGGAATTATGTTTTGGCGTTTCTACTATTACATCATGAACTCCAACGCCTGTAATGGTAGAATTAATTCCTATCTTCCATCTAAACCTTTCTCCTTCTGGAGAAAGGGCAGGATATTTATTTGAAATTACTCTAATCTTCCATTCATTGTTTTCCTCAATTCTTAAAAATTCTTTTGTCGCCAAATGCTCGTTACCCGGACAAAAGGGACAATCATGTCTATATTCTGGTATTTCAATTTTTGGTGAATCTTTTCTTGTAAACTCGTGCGGTCTTTTGGCTCGATCGGTTGCAATGATTACCCAATCTCTAGTAATAATGTTTTGTCTAATCTCGGACATAATAGCCTTCTTATCAACGTCATACGAAACGTATACTTGCCTAATATCTAAAATCAATTCTAATCAAGCAAGATTTAATCTTAAAAAAAACTCTTTTCTTTCTATGATAAATATCAGCAAGATTTGAATGAGACAGAGTTCTTTCAAAAAACCTATTGCCAAAAAAACAACATTCGCAATTATACAGGAATGAAAATAAAACTCAGTCTATTACTTTGTATTTTGCTTTTCTCAGCCTGCACAAATCCTATTGAGAAGAAACGAAAAGAATTAGAAAATTGTAAGATCACAGTTGATTCGCTTGAAATTAAAAATGTTCGTATGTTTATCGTTCCGCCTGTCCCAAAGCTTTATTTTAAAGCAAATATTAAAATCGAGAACACGAATGATGTGCCTGTAACAATCGAGAAATTTTCTTTTAAGATATCAACGATTGACGGTGGAAATGAAAACGCTCATTTAGCGGAAGTTATCAATGCAAACGAGCATGAGATTCCAGCCTTTGCGACTGAAATCATTCAAGCTGATATGCAAACTTTGTTTGAAGAGAATGTCAATAAGAAGCTAGTTATTTTTTTTGCGGACCTGATCAAAGCAGTGTTAGGTGGAGGCGAAATGGAATTTGTATTGGAAGGCACAGTTGAGTTTAACACAATTCTTGGAAAGATGAATGTGCCTTTGAAAGAGAAGGTTAAGACTAGTCTCAGGAATAACAAAAAGTCAGAGAAGAAACCTTGACAACAAGACTATTTCGAAAATTCTATCAGTAAGCATATCAAGAATTTCGGGGGAGACAAGTAAATTTGCCCTGTCCCATAATATTGAAAAGAGGATTGACCTATGATTGATTTTACAATGACCGATGAACAAAAAGCACTGCGTGACCTTGCGCGTGACTTCGCAAAAAATGAAATGGCTCCTAAAGCTGAGCATCATGATACAACAGGAGAATATCCAATGGAAATTCTCAAAAAAGCTTGGCAGGCAGGACTAATGAATTTGCATATTCCTGCCAAATTCAATGGTGCAGAGATGGGCGAATTGGATGATGTAATCATGGGAGAAGAATTATATTCTGGTTGTTCAGGAATGGCTACTGCAATTCTAGCGAATAATCTTGCTTTGGCGCCGGTGTTGATTGGAGCAAGCGATGAAGTTTTAAAAAAATTCGTAGAGCCTATGACTCATGAATTCAAACTAGCGGCTTACGCGGTTACTGAACCGGGTGCTGGTTCTGATGTTGCCGGTATCCGCACAACTGCTACTCGTGTTGGAGATGAGTATGTGATCAACGGCTCCAAGATGTGGATAACAAACGCAGGCGTAGCTGATTGGTTTTTTGTTCTCACAAAGACTGATCCTGCAGCAGGACACAAAGGGATGACTGGATTTATTGTAGAAAGCAAAACTCCTGGAGTCATTATCGGAAAGAAAGAAAAAAATATGGGACAGAGATGTTCTGATACAAGAGCTGTAACTTTTGAAGATGTAAAGATTCACAAAAGCCAAATCGTTGGAAATGAAGGTGATGGATTTAAAATTGCGATGGGTGCATTCGATCATACGCGACCTGGTGTTGCTATTGGTGCTGTTGGTGTTGCTCGTGCAGCTATGGAACATGCTATACGTTATGCGAACACACGTAACGCATTTGGAAAACCAATTTCTGCAAATCAGGGAATTAGTTTTATGCTGGCTGATATGGCAAAAGACATTGAAGCGGGACGTTTACTCTGTTGGCAAGCCGCATGGATGATTGACAATGGTCATAAGAATACCTATCAGGCTTCTCTTGCAAAAGCTTTTTGTGCTGATATGTGTATGAGAATTTGCACAGATGCCGTTCAAGTGTTTGGCGGTTACGGGTATAATACTGAGTATCCGGTAGAAAAACTAATGCGTGATTCTAAAATTTTCCAAATCTACGAAGGAACTTCTCAAATCCAAAGAGTGATTATCTCTAAATTCCTCAACGACGGAAAAGGAATCGAGCACCCAAATAGTTAAAATGGTAACTGCTCAGCAGAATAGAATTGCCACAGAGACACAGAGTCACGGAGAAATTCAAGAGAGAGTAATTGCACGGAATATTGCTTTTTTTCGTAATTCAGATTTGGTTAATATGCGATTATGATTTTTTAATTGAATTCAAATTTTTCATTAACTCTCTTTAATGCGATGAATATGAATAAAAAAAGCACAAATCGAAAATCCTCTGTGTCTCAGTGCCTCTGTGGCAAAGCAGGTAAACAATGAGCTATATTATGGTCGATGTCGAAGCTGATGGTCCGATTCCGGGCGAGTATTCTATGATTAGCTTCGGCGCCGTTTTAGTAGATAAGACGCTCGACAAAACATTTTACGGCAAGTTAAAACCTATCTCGGAAAAGTTTATCCCAGAAGCACTTGCCGTATCAAATATGAGTCGCGAACAAACGCTATTACACTCTGAGCCTGCATCTGTCATGCAAGAATTCGCTCATTGGTTAAAACTAAATTCAAAAGGCAATCCAATGTTCATCTCTGACAATAACGGATTTGATTGGATGTTTATGTGCTATTACTTTCACCGGTTTATTGCTAGTAACCCCTTTGGTCATAGCTCTACTAATCTCGGCTCTCTCTATAAAGGAATTGTCAAATCTACTTTCGAGAATTTCAAACATCTACGCAAAACAAAGCATACCCACAACCCAGTAGACGACGCAATGGGAAATGCAGAAGCACTTCTTACGATTGTAGAGAAGTATGGGCTAAAAATATCACTAGGATAAAATTATGACAAACTCAGCAGATAACAACAAGTATCCAATCGGACAATTCACTCATCCTGAAAAGACAACAGATGAGCATGTTGCAGTGTGGATTGAAGAAATAGAAAAATTTCCAACAGTTCTCAGGCAGACAGTCGCCAATTGGTCTAACGAGCAATTATCCACAAAGACAAAGCCGGATGGTTGGATGGTGGCACAGGTTATTCATCATTTGGCGGACAGTCATATGAATAGTTTTATTCGGTTTAAATTGGCATTAAGCGAAGACAGACCTACTATTAAGCCGTATGCGGAAGATAGATGGGCTGATCTTGCCGATGGAAAAGATTTGGATATAGAAAACTCACTTCAGATACTAGAAGGTCTTCATAAGCGATGGGTGATTTTACTTAAGTCGCTCTACAAAGAAGATTTACAAAGAACTTTTTTTCATCCCGAACACAAAGAGTTTCATTGTTTGGATGCAACTGTTGGCTTTTATGCATGGCACGGAAAGCATCATCTGGGTTTCATACAGAATTTGAAAAAAAGGATGGGTTGGTAAAAAAATCTTTTTTTAGAAAACTAATTTTTCTAACCAGGGAAATAGTTTTTCTGCAAATAGTCTTTGTGCTTCTTTTGTAGGATGACCATCACCTACGATAAAAAAGGTTCCTTTCGGATTTTCTATGTAATACTTGTCTACTACATCTTTTAAATCAAGATAAGGAATTTTCTTTTCTTTTAAGTATTCTTCCATCTTTTGATTTGAAAATTGCGTTAAATCCCTATCTATCGCCCCTTCGAAGTTTGGGGAAAACGCTAAATAAGAAACATTTGTAAAAAATACTTTTATATTTCTTTTTTGACATTCCTCTAGGATGAAGTTAAAGTATTCTCTCGACAAATCGAAATTAACCGCATACTTATCTTTAGGCAACGAGCGATTTTCCGAAAACAAATCTAGTTCACTTTGGTCTTTTACTAAAGATGGAATCTTTTTTAAATTGGACAGAATGACTTTTTCAATCTTGGATTTTGAATGAAAGAATTTGTAATATTGAAAATAAGTAAATTGAACAAACTTAAAATTAAAAAGGAAGCTGGAATAGGATTTATCAAAAAGACTTGGATTCTCTAAGATTGGTAATTGTCTATATTGCATTTCGTGGACTCGATCATCTATCCAATCATTTTCATTTAAACAAAAAAGAATCGCATCTGGTTTTAACTTAAAAAATCTTTCTAAGTTTACTGCATGAATTTTGAAAGAAGTTCCTTGAATCCCCATGTTTAATACTTCGAGATTTTGCTTTTCAAATTCTTTTTTTAAGAAGTATGTAAAGGTCTCTTCGTATTCAACCCCATGACCTTCTACTAATGAATCACCTACAACTAGCATTCTTTTTTTGGTTGGTTTGAAGGTGAAATCATTATCTCTAAATCCATAAGAATTCGTTTTGTAAGAAACAGAAAAATCTGCACGGGCTTGTGTGTATTCTATGTTTGGATAATGAGAATGGATAAACTGTTTTGACTTTATAAGATAGGGATTTTTTTTGTATGGATCTATTACCTGTCCATTCTGTGGATACTCCACAATACCCTTAAAAAATAGTCTTGTTGCGACTTCGCCTATTAGAAAAATAAGGAAAAGTAATAAAAATAATGCGAATGAATAAAAAATTTTAATCTTCATATGAAAATCCTAGATTGATTATTGTAATAAAAAATTTATCTAGGAAATTGCCTATTAAAAAAACGAAGCAATGGATTTTGTCACGGAGGCAATGAGTCATGGAAGTAATTGAGAATGCACGAGTTAAACCTTCGATTGCATCAAAGATACTGTCTAGGATACTATCAAACATACTATTAAAGATAGTGATTTTGCCTTTCTGACTAAACTTAGTAGTATACTTGAGACTATTGTTGATAGTAATTTTGATGCATCGCAATAATTAAGACTGTTTTGAATTTGCTTAGACTCTCTTAACATCTCTCTGTGTCTTCGTGCCTCTGTGGCAATCCGTATATCATTAACCTCCGATGAAGAACTTAATCAGAAAAGGTGGGTTTGGATATCTCTTTTTTATAAGCAGGATGATGAGTGCTAAGAATAGACAGAATAGAATTAAAAGAAAATAAGATAGGAAGAACGTCTCTATGCTTATATATACATCTGCCTCAGTTGTTTTTCCGAAGCCGGGTGCTATGAACTTGGAGATGATTAGGAAATGCAAGAAATAAAAAAATAAAGGACTAACGCCAAGTAGCCGCAGAGGAGTATAGATTTTTAGATTAGAATTCCACTCGACAAGAAGATACAAAAGTAAAATTCCACCGAAATAGGCGGAGTAGTAAGAAAGCGTTGGCGGATAAAATAATTCTGTGTAATTGCCTCTTGCGGCTAATCGAAATTCGTCGTTCCAGAAAAAAATTCCTAGAAGTAAAAGAACTAATCCAATAAGGAATACAAAACCATTGTCTCGCTTTGATAGGATTTCTCTACTCAATCTTAATTGGGCAAGTAGTGCTCCCGTAAATGCAATTCCTATCCATGAAAAGATTGGAAACCAACCGTCAATAAACCAGTGCTTGAGGATAACAATGAATTGACCTTCGAAAGGAACAAAATGTCCTTCTTTCCAGATCAGAGGAAAACTTGGTTTTTCCACATAACCAAAATAAACTCTAAGCATTGGAGCTGCAGCAAAGATTAGGATGACGAAGAATACTTTAAATGGCAATTTCATTCTCATAAATAAAGCAGTCAATGGAAGTGCCAGGCCTGTCAGATACAATACGTCTACTGAAATAAAGGGATAGCTTTTCCATAGAAATGTATCAATACTAGCCGCGACAAACCAAGTGAGAAAACCTCGAAGTAGAAAATAGGAAAGCGGATAATTCTTGTTTAACACTGAGAATCCAACCAGGAAACCTGCGATCATCACAAAGAGTGGTGCGGCTAGAGAGCCAAATACAGTTAGTATAAATGGGTGAGGTGCTTTCAGAATTTCTCCTGCAAAGTTTGATAGAATCATTGTTGCTATGGCGAGACCGCGTAGAACATCTAGGGTTTGATTTCGTGGAATAATTTTAATTTCTGTATTTGTCATTGGTATTGCTTCTTTCAGATTTTAATTCCATTCTTTCTAGTCAACGTGAATTCGATGTAAGAAAAAGAATTTACCACAAAGTTCACAAAGAAATGAAATATACAAAGAGCACTAAGGAAATTCATGCTAGAAATTGGATAAATCAAAAACTTTGCATTCTTTTCTTTGTGGTTAAAAAATCCTAATACCGAATTCATGTTAGTCAATTGTAAAATAGAAAATAAATTTTTGCGTGACTATTTAGAACTACCACAATAATGTGAAATGTATGTTTGATTCGGTTCCTCTTAGGAAGTCGTTTTACCAATTTCTTGCATTCTTTCTAATTCTATTTTTTTTTACGATTCCTGTATTCAGTGAGTCTCCAAGGGATATTCCTTTTTTAAGGACTACGGAGACTGCTTTGCAAACATCCGTTTATACTTTGGTGTCTAAAGATACAAATGTCCGACTCAAAATCATTGGAGTAGTTCACGTCGCTGACAAAGAATGCTATTTGAATATTCAGAAAATTATTAACGATTTGGATTATCTATTTTATGAAGGGATTCGAGTGAGTAACAAAGCGCAGTCGCAGGTTGTAGATGATAAATATCCTGTCAGTTTGGTGGCACAATCTACCGATGAAACAGATACTTTGCGCAGTATCAAAAAATATTCCGATTTAAAATTGGAAATTGCTCGGTTTCTCAATTTTGCTGATCAAGCCGACCATTTAAGACCTAAGGCAAATTGGATCAATGCAGATATAGACTTTAATCAATTCGTAGAACTTTTGAAGACTCATAGGATTCAGTTTGATTCCCTTTCATCGAACTTTTCAGGCGATAGCCAGTCTATTTCGAGAGACTATCTAGAGATCATCAAGATGAATCCAAAAGATAATCCAGAAGAATACCGAGCTAAGATTGCAAATTTTAAAAAGAAAATGTCTCATAATCTTGTGAAATCCGCAAATGATTTGGCTTATTTGGAAGAAATGCGCCTTCCCCGTGAGGCTATAATCATAGAAAGAAACAAAATTGCCCTTACTTTTTTAAAACCTAAGTTTAGTTCCCAAATTCCACTAGAACTCGGTCTACTTTATGGTGCAGCACATACTCCAAATTTTGTTGAAATTTTAACTCGTGAATACAATTTTGAAATTGAGTCCTGTGAATGGCTAGACGCGTGGAGTCTTGAAAATTAAACTTACTATATACTTTTCGTTTTTTATAAAAACAAATAATTTCCTATGGCAGATGGTGAACAAAATCAAATTTCAAAACAACTGGTCAGGTTTGTAAAAACATGGCTCTTATAGAAACATTTATTATTCTTCTTTTAGTCGCAATCAATGGCTTTTTCGTAGCTGCTGAATTTGCACTAGTGTCTTTGCGTCCTTCCAGATTGGAAGAAATGATCAAAGAGAATCGTCCTATGGCGAGTCTCACTAAGACTGTTCTTGTTAGGCTAAACGATATGCTATCCGTGTGTCAGGTGGGGATAACAATCGCTAGCCTACTTCTAGGTTGGCTTGGCGAGAAATTCGTAGCTGTAGGACTCAAAGGCATTTTACAAATGGTAGATTTTCCAGGTAAGGAAAGTTGGAACTTGGAAGGTGTTTCGATTACAATCTCTTTTATGTTCATTACCTTTATGCATATTACGCTAGGGGAATTGATTCCTAAGTCGATAGCCATTCAGAGCACCGAGGTCATTGCGCTTAATTCCTCTTTACCTCTATTATTTTTCTATTACCTATTTTATCCAATTACCTATTTCATGAATGGAATCACAAATCAGTTTATGAAAACGCTTAAGCTGAATAATCTAAATCATAAGTTTGTCCACAGTGCAGAGGAGCTTATGATTCTTTTAGAAGAGCATACCAAGCAGGGTAATATTGATAATGCAGAGTTGCAGATCATTCAAAATACGTTTGAGTTTTCTGAGCATGAAGCAAAAGAAGTTATGACTCATCGTCTGAGTATAGTTGGTTTTTCCGCTGAAGAAAAGATTAAAGAAATTCTACCTGTAATTGCCAAGAATCATTTCTCTAGATACCCTGTTTACAATAAGACGACAGACAAGATAATCGGTGTTATCCACGTTCAGGCTGTTATAGAATGGCTTGCTCGAACCAATCGGAATAAAAATGCAACTGTGAAATCAATCATGCAAGCTCCTGTATTTGTTCCCGAAACTCTTTCTATTGAAAAAGTATTACAAAAGCTTCGCAAATACAAACAGCATATGGCAATCGTAGTGGACGAATACGGTGGAGTAGCCGGTCTTTTGACTGTAGATGATATTATGGAAGAAGTGTTCGGTCCAATTCATGATGAGACAGATGTAAAGATTGAAGCTTTGCATGATGTAAAAACGGATTCTTATACCATTGACGGCGAAGCAGAGTTAGACGATCTAGAAGATATACTAAATGAAGATGAAATGGAAGGAATGAAAGATGTCCGAACCATTGCAGGATTTTTTCTTGAGAAGCACCAGGATATGCCATCTGAAGGAAGTTCCATTACAATTACAAAGGGAACTCTCACTGTAGAAAAGATGCAGGGAAATAAAATTCTAAACATTCGCTTTGATTTAGCACCCGTTCACTATATCCAAACAAAAGAAGACTATGACTAATCCTACTAAAGAAATTGTAATTGCGGTTACTGGTAGTATAGCCGCTTACAAGACTTGTGAGCTTGTTCGCAATTTAACAAAGGAAGGATTTCCTGTGCGTGTCATAATGACTGCTCATGCTACTGAGTTTATTGGTCGTATTACATTTGAAGCGTTAAGCGGTAGACCTGTTCGCATCAATGAATATGATACAGGCATGGCTCATATCGAATTGAAAAATATTGCCTCCGTATTTGCCGTAGTTCCTGCTACCGCGAATATCATTGGTAAATTCGCAAACGGAATAGCAGATGATCTAGTAACGTCTACTTATCTTGCTTCCACTTGTCCTATTCTAATTGCTCCTGCTATGAATCCCGGAATGTATACAAGTCCGGCAGTGACACGGAATTTACAGACTTTAGAAAAAGATGGGGTTCAAATATTGGATCCATCTTCTGGTGTTGTAGTTTGTGGTGATGCTGGACAAGGAAAATTAGCTGACATTAGTTTGATTCAAAACAAAATCATTGAAATACATAAGAAAGCAATTTGATAATTACATTATTATGATAGCAAAATCCTTTGCGAACCTAAAATCGGAAGAGAATTCTATCGTTCAAGATAAGGTCAAATATCTTTTCCTTTTTAATTTGATGACTCTTTTTATTTGTCTGATTTCTTTTCCTGTGGCTATTTATCGTAATACGCTCTCTGGTAGACCTGGTCTATTTATTATGACAGTCACATCTTCTATCACTTTAGTTCTTTTGCTAAATCGAAAACCTAAATATGCATTCGTGTTTAGTTCGTTCGGTTTTTTACTTACGATGACTGTTGGTGCATTTTTTGGAACCTTTCATGGACATGAAGGAATTTATTTTCCAACCATTATCATTTTCTTTCTTCTTTTTACTTCTCTGCGAGTTACAAGTTTTACTATTCTTTATAATTTCTCTATAAGCATTGCAATATATTTTATTAAAAGGAAAGAGCATGGACTCGATCTGAAATTCTTAATTGATAATATGATTGCTCTCAGTTTATTTTCTGGAATGGCTTTGATTGTGGTGCATGTATTTGAAAAGCATATAAAAAAAATCGAAGCCCAAAAAGACAAGCTGGCAGAATTTCTTAGCAGTGAGAAAGAGTTATCGAATTTACTCTTACATCAACCTAACTCATTTATTCATTCTGCTTCAGAGGAAGAAGTTTCTCTTAATGAACGTAAATATGCGAAGTCCGGTTTAAAGGCAGATGAAGTTAAAGAAATAATCCATAAACTATTAAAGTATATGGAAGAGGAAAAGCCATATCTGAATGAAAATTTAAAAATTACAGATTTGGCGAATGAACTAAAGGTAAGTAAAAATAATTTGAGTCAAGCGATCAATGATGGGCTCGGAAAAAATTTTTATACTTTTCTAAATTCGTATCGAATAAATGAGTTTATTCACAAAATAAAAAAGGAAGAGTATTCCTACCATTCTATCTTACGCATTGCAATGGATTGTGGTTTCAATTCAAAGTCTTCTTTTAATTTTACATTTAAGAAGATTACAGGATTAAGCCCAAGAGAATTTAAAACAAGAAATATTGACAGTAATCAATAGTGTGGGTATGATAGCAAATGAGTGAAAAATAAGAATTTGTTTTAGCAAAAAAATGAGTTTACATTTACAAAACTGTCACTAGGATAACGCCAATTATATGGAAAAAAAGAAAAACGACTTCAAAATTTCAAAATTAACAATTCGAGTCAAGCTGATGTCGATCATTTCCTTGATTTTCATTATATCCATTTCCGCCATCATTCTAATCGCGACCTATTTCTTTAAATCAGATAGTGAAATTCGAGTTCAAGAGTTAAATATCAAACTTGCAGAAGTCATCGGACTAAAAGTAAAGACAGACATTGAATCTGTTCTTGATAAGACGCGGCTAATGGCAAATGCTGAAGAGCAGAAGTTCAATTCAGAAAAAGAGAAGCAGAAATTCACGGAATCATTTTTTAAAGACGATCAAAATTTTATTCTATTCGGAATTTTTTCAGAAGAAAATGGAAATTTAAAACCAAAGCTAGTAAATTACAATGATAAATATCTTTCAGAAAACAGAGTAACAGAAGAAGATTTAACTAAAATTTTAAAACTTCATTCAAAGGAATTATTAAAAGCATTTCATGGAGAGCCTGTGATTCACAATGCAAGTCCTGGCTTTCCGTATCCAGTCATTGCTCTTGCGATTCCTCACCGAAGTGATTATGAATCTAGAACAATCCTGGTTACTATTTTTAGAATGGAGAAATTCTTAAGCGCGTTTAAAACATCCGGTATCACAGAAAATTTTATGGTGAATGGAGAAGGCATTGTTCTTGCGCATCCAAATTCCAATATTGTTTTATCGGGAACAAATCTCTCCGAGTCTCCCATTGTGAAAGCGATGCTTAAGAGCACAGTGGATAATGGGTTAACGCGCTACGAAAACGAAGAGAACTCTAAAAAATACTATATGGGTTCTTTTAAAAAGATTGGCTTTGCAGGAATCGGTGTCATTTCTACTGTGTTAGAAGAAAAGGCATTTGAGCAAGTCTACAACATTCAAAGAAGAAATCTTCTCATTATGGCAATAACACTTTGCACTGCAATTTTAGTTGTATTCTTTTACGCGAACTCACTCACAAATCCAATTTTAAACTTAGTATCTGCAACAAAGAAAATAGAAGAGGGACAATTTCGAGTAGATATAATTCCGGCTGCCCGTGATGAAGTTGGACTACTTACAAACTCATTTGTAAAAATGGGTAAGGGACTAGAAGAGAGAGAGAAAGTAAAGGATGCACTTGGAAGATTTGTAAATAAAGAAGTTGCAGAAATGGTTCTTAACGGAGAATTGAAATTAGGCGGTGAGAAAAAAAATTGCGCGATATTCTTTTCCGACATACGCTCATTTACCGCAATATCAGAAAAATTAGATCCGCAAGAAGTTGTCGAATTTTTAAATGCTTATATGACCGAGATGGTTCGTTGTGTCAATGAAACCAATGGAACGGTAGATAAGTTTATCGGTGATGCAGTGATGGCTACATGGGGTGCGGCATTTTCTCGTGGGAATGATGCAGAAAACGCTGTAAATGGCGCTCTTATGATGAGAGCAGCACTCATGAAGTTTAATGAAGGCAGAGGTGGAGACAAAAAACCAATTATTAAAATAGGTTGTGGTCTAAACTATGGACCTGTAGTAGCAGGTCAAATTGGTTCATCGGATAAGATGGAGTATACCGTAATTGGAGATGCTGTAAATCTTGCTTCCCGTGTGGAAACACTTAATAAACCTTTCGGAACCGATATTTTAATTAGCGAAGATTTATATTTGATCGTAAAAGATATTTTCAAAGTAGAAAAAATGAAAGCGATTAAAGTAAAAGGAAAATCAGAGCCGCAAACAATTTATGCAGTTCTAGGAAGACAAGACGATCCGAATTGCCCAAAAGATATGGATGCAGTAAGAAGGCTTGTCGGTATTAAATATGAAGCTCCTAAGCCTTCCGAAGGAAAAGAGGAAGAAGACGAAGAAAAGGAAGTCAAGTATGAAATCCTTGAATAGCAACAAGATTGTAGTATCTGTTTTGCTATTTTTAATTTTTTTCTTTTCGCTACTTCTTTATTTTGACTTCAAAAGAAAAATCGGGATTGGCGATAAAGAGATAATAGGAATTATCCGCTATAAAGAAAAACTTATCCAAAGAAAAATAGATGGGCAAGTTGTCTGGGAAACAGTTGATAGAGATACACCAATTACAAATCTAGATTCAGTTCGAACTGCTGATCGGTCAAACGTCACCATTGAATTAAACGATAAGACTCAGATAGATATGGATCAGAATAGTATGATTCTATTGGATTTTTCCAACCAGAATATCAATCTTGACTTCGCCTATGGAGCATTTACCGCTAAAAGATCGGAAAATGAAAACACAAGTGAATCAAAACTCAATATTAAGTCAGGAGATAAAACAATCGAGCTTCAAAAGTCGGATGTTAAACTCACAAAGACAGATGACAAGAATTTGAATCTAACTGTCGATAAGGGAAATGCTACTATCAAAACAAAAGAGGGAGAACAAGTAATACAGAAAGATCAACTTGTAACAGTCAAGGAAGAAAAAGTAGAAGTCCAGGCTAATCCCGTTAAGCTCACAAACCCCCTCGATCGTTCTATTTTTATGACTGCCAAAGATTTAGTTGCTGTTAGTTTTTCTTGGGAGCCGCAAAGTCCCAGTCAGAAACAAGTAGACTCAGTAACTAATCTTGAAATTTCCGAAGACTATCAGTTTATTAAAAAGACAAAGAAAATCTCCGTTACAAAAGAGAATAGCGCAGAATTACAATTACCCACTTCCACTTATTACTGGAGAGTAGTTACGAATAATCAAAATAAGCCTCCCGTCGTAAGCGAAGTCAGAAAGTTTTCCTTGATCAATGAAGAGCCTATTAAGTTATTTTCTCCTGCGAATAAGGCAAAGTATACCTACACAAACTCATTACCTATCGTTACATTTTCTTGGAATAAGAGTGAGTATGCGTCATCGTATAAGTTGGAAATTGCGAGAGACAATGAATTTAAAGATATTGTTAAGTCGCTCGATTCACATACAAATCGGTTTGGTTTTGATGGACTCACCGATGGAAAATACTTTGCAAGAGTCAGTTCAAAATTTGTATCTGCAAATACGGCAGCACAAGTCTCTGAAATTGTAATGTTTTCGGTGGAGAAAAAAGTAGACTTAGATCCTGTAGAGATTACTGCTCTTGATACAACTACGACAACAGTTACTGCCGTAGAAAAAGAAAAGTTTGTTTTGAATTGGAAAGGTTCGCCTGAATACACGAACTATGAAGTTCAGATTTCAGACGATAAGTCCTTTAATAATATTCTAGAAAATCAAAAAGTTACAAAGAACTTTCATGTTCCAAGTAAGTATTTAAAAAAGAACTCTTATTATTGGAGAGTCAGAGGGATTACCAAAGACGGAAAGAACTCAAATTATTCCACATCTAAGTTTGAAATTAAAGAGCCTGCGAGTCTCGAATTTATTTTCCCAAAGGATAACGAAGAGTTTGCGGTTAGACAATCAGATAAAATAGACTTCAAATGGAATAAGGTTGACTTATACGGAAACTTTAAGTTAGAAATTTCAAATAAGCCAGACTTTACTTCTATATATAAGTCAGAAACAACAGCTTCCTTTGGGACTAGCCTGGATGGTTTTAATCCGGGCACTTATTATGTGCGGCTAAGTCTTGTTAATTCTGAGACCAATGAGGAGCTTCTAAAGAGTAAACCTAGGTCTTTTAAAATCCCTTTGTTATTGAACGAGCCAATATTAAAGAGTCCAAGACGATCAGAAGTTGTAGATATGTCAAATCTCGATACATTAAACTTTAATTGGGAGCCAGTTCCAAATGCTGTTTCTTATAGAATCGAACTTTTTCAAAAAGCGGATAACGGTGATAAGCTTATAGTTTCAGATGATGTAAACACGAACCAATATGTTGTAAAAGAATTGAATATTTTAGATGAAGGCAAGTTTAAATGGCAGATTAAGGCTAAAGTTAAATCTACAGAAGGGAAGGATTTCTTTTCTCCGATAGCAGTAGAGTTTTT
The DNA here is from genome assembly GCA_016708435.1 of Leptospiraceae bacterium. Lineage (NCBI taxonomy): Bacteria > Pseudomonadati > Spirochaetota > Leptospiria > Leptospirales > Leptospiraceae > Leptospiraceae bacterium. Next base: position 423,649 of record JADJFV010000033.1, read on the forward strand.
TACTATCGCATTAAAATCAGCGCCTTCGTCTGCACCAGAGATAGTAACACCCAAGAAACAGCATATTGATAAGAAATTTTAGTGAGGTCGAGTTTGAAAAAAGTAAAGTCAATTTTAATTCTGATTTGTTTACTCCTAACGGCTAATGGAATTTTGCCTCAGGCTACTGATGTTCATACAGGTAAGACAGTGATTCAGTGGAAGCCAGTCGAAAATGCAGAGAGTTATAAATTGGAAATTAGACCTGAGAACAATAAACAAATACAACTTAGTCTCAAAGAAAACCAAGCGCATTTAGATTTAAAACCCGGAAAGTATGAATATCGCGTAGGTGTATTAAATAAGTTTAAAAAAGTAAAACATTGGAGTAAATGGCTACCCCTCGAAGTTGTGTATTCTCAGCCACCTGTAATCAATGATGATTCCAGGTATTCTTTTTTTCTTCCAGAGAAGGAACAGGAAATAGTGGTTAAAGGCAAATACTTTTTAGAAGAAATGGAAATTGAACTAGAATCTAATTCAGATAAGATACCTATAAAGAATCTACAAAGAATTTCTGATACTGAACTAAGATTTAGAGTAAATCTAGAATCTTATACTAAACCGGATCAAATCCAGCTAACACTTAGAAACCCCTTAAATAAGTTTACGACTAAGAAATCTTTTTAGTATTAGAAGAAAAGCCGAAGCCTAAAGAGCCAGAAGTTGTAGTTAAGGAAGAGAGAGGAAATGGTAAACCAGAAGAGCCTGCAAAATCTGAAACAAAAGAAGTAAAGGAGCCAACGGAGTCTAAATCTTATTCGGCTGAAGTTATCCCTCCTCTTTGGAGATCTAGTTTAGTTCCGGGTTGGGGACAATACTATAAGACTGAAAAAACAAAAGCATATACAATTGGTGGCTCTGTTCTCTTTTTTCTAGGTAGTTATTTTTTCTTTGAGAGTTATAAGGATTATTCTGTAGCTCGATCGGAAAGATATTCGAATCTGCTTTTTTTAATACCGGGAGAAAGAAATTTATTACCCGCAGCATTGTATCTAAGAAATCAATCTGTTCACTCACGCAGTGAAGCCCAGGACAATCTAGAAAAACAAGAAGCAGTGCTTGGCATTGCGGCTGCTATTTACATCTATAATATTGCGGATATTCTATGGAATAAAATGCCAACGGAGAAAGCGATTGAATCCAGTGAAAAGACTTCGGGGCTTTTTTTGAATGTAGGCAATCAGGGACGAGGAAGTTTTCAATTTGGTTTTTCGTATCGTTTTTAAAACTACTAAGCAGGAATTACCTCTACGTTAAATCCTTTGCCAATTCCAGATAAGAGTCTGAAAGAGGTCTTCTGCCAATTGGAATCTTTATTGTAAAGAATGGTTGCATCGATTTTTTTTTCGTTCATTGCTTTCATCCATCCAATGATGGCAGGGACGGAAGATGAGTTCATTGCTTTTAACTGTGTAAAGTCTATTATAATCTTTTTACCTTTAGCCTCCTCAATTATTTCTAGATAATAAGGCTCTAGGACATTGATTAATTCTTTGTTATCACTCTTTCCCTGCCAAGAAAAAATAAATGTATTTCCTTTTTCTTCTGCATTGATTATTAGATTTCCAAATTCGAACGATTTCATTCTGCTTCCTCTATTTTTTTTGTAGCTATAACGGTTATTTTTTTTCCTGAAATTTCATATTTGAGATTAAACTCGGTTTCGTAGGCAATTCTAAATAAGCCCAACTGGCTTTGTCCGGTTTTAGGATTTTCAGCAATCTCTTTTAGTCTTTCCATGTAAAGAGCTTCTAAATCCTTTGCATTCTTTATCTTATCTAAAAAATCTATGAAGGCTTGAACGCTTTCTACAGACTCAATTCCATTCGAAACAGAAATATTTAGTTCGTGTTCTTTACTATATCTAATTTCGAGGGAGACGTCTGTGGCATCGTCCGTGGATAATCCGTATTTGATTGCATTCTCAAATAATTCCATGCATACTATTTCTAATGTTTCGAGAGTATCTATTGTGAACCCTTTTTTTTCTATGAGAGAACTAATCTGTTTACGAATATCAGTGACGACACTCCAAACAGGCTGAGCACTGAACTTCATGAAAAACTTTATATCCATATTTTGCGTCATTTATCTTCGTCTCTTTATTTTCGTTTGCAAATCATAAAAGTGGTATCGTCTTCCGTTTTAAAATCTTCTAAAGATTTTAAAATGCTCTGTTTGATTACTTCGACAGATTCACTTCCTTTTTCTTTGAGAATTTTTACTAAGCCATTAATCTCATACATATAACCATCAATATTTGTAGATTCAGTGATTCCGTCGGTAAATAAAAGTAATACGTCACCAGACTCCATATTAATATGATCTACCTGGAATTCATTGTGTAAATCATAATACCCAATCCAGCTTCCGTTTGTTTCAATAATTTCTACAGTTTTTTTCTTGGCTACATAGAGAAGTAAATCTTGGTGCATGCCTGAATAATAAATAGACCCATTTGCCTCTTTCAAAAATAAAGTTAGGGTCATGTATTTTTTAAGTTTCATTTTTTGGATATTCGAACTGATGACCTGGTTTACTTTACTTAAGAGCAGGGCAGGGTCTTTCGTTTCTAGAGAATTTAAAATGGTATGAATAGCAGTTTGAGTCATCATCATGAGTAGCCCTGCCGTAACGCCATGTCCACTAACGTCCCCAATCACGAACCATTCTCGTCCCTCCGTTTGAATTACATCGAAATAATCGCCCCCAACTAAATCAGCGGTTAACATATAAGTAGCCACATCGAAACCAGAAAGAGTCGGAGAGATTGGAAGAAGAGAAGTCTGAATATCCTTTGCAATTTCCATTTCAGTTGTGATTCTGGTTTTTTCTTTCGTGATGCTTTCTAAGTTTGAATATAGACTTGCATTTTCGATAGAAATTGCAGCTTGAGAGGATAATATCTTAATTACCTCAATTCGGTCTTTGGTGAATGCACCAGACGTTAGATTATTTTCTAGATAGACGATTCCTACAATTTTTCCTTTGCTCAAGAGTGGAATACATAAGACCGATTTAGGTTTATTTTTTCTAATGTATGAATCTTTTAGTTTTCCTTCTTTTGTAACATCTTCGATTACTAGTTCTTGCTTTGTTCTATTTACGAAGTTTACTATAGATGAGGATAATAGCTCACTATCTTCTCGCAATTCTTTTCGGTCAAAGTTGATTTTATTTTCATCTGCATTCCAAGAAGTTTCAATGAACAGTTTTTCATTTTCTTCCAATAGTAAGAAACCTATTTCTGCACCTGCGTTCTCGGCTAGGACTTTCATTAAAGAGCCAAGCAGGTTGCTTAAAATAATTTCGCCCGAAATAATCTGAGAAGCTTTTAAAATGGAAACAAAATCAAGGGAAAGGTTGGCTTCCATTTTAGTTGTGCTCTCTGTTGTTTTCTTTGAAATGTTTTTTTTGCCGCTAAAATAATCCAAATCATTTTCATTGGTTTTAGTGCTTAGAAAAGGGTATTTTTTTGCCAGTAAACCAAGTTTGCCCTTAGCCCCCCAATTCGAAAACAGGTAATAAGCTTTTTTCAAATGCACTTGAGCAAATTCTTTTTTTCCTAATTGAAGCCAGAATTTTGCATATAGTTCATTGGCAATGGCTTCTTCTTGGGTATAATTACTTATCTTTGCTAATTCCATTGCTTGATCATAAAAGTCCTGTGCTGATTGTTTTTCTCCTAAGACTCTATGTTTTTCTGCTTCTACAAGATTCCATTTATGCGAATAATTCATTGGGGCATAAGATGCCCAGTATTCAAGTTGCGATTGATTTTTCTCCATTCTTTTCCATTCTTTTGAATCAGTAAAAGGTAAATCTCGATTATTCGCATCATGTAAAGCTAACCCTGAAAGAATTAATAAAGAATCATAGAAATATAAATTCACCTCTCCCACTGTGCCACCGCCGGCGGTAAGGTATTCTCTTGCTTGCATTGCATCTTCTTCTGCAATAGTATAATCTTCAAATAGGTAATGGACGAATAGTTCATGAATAAAAAAATAAAATAATCTAGTTCTATCATCGGAGGCTTTTGCTTCTTCTACTGTCTTTTGACGCGATACAAGAAAATCCGTTCCTATATGATCTTCTTTCCCGCTTATTTCTAATGCAGCATTCAAAAAGATAGAACAGTAATTAGCCGCAGTTAGTTGGTTTACTTCTCTTAGCTTGTCTCTATAAGCTAGAAATTTTGTTTTTAGAGCAGGTAATGGATCCCCCAGCCAGAATGAATTCAGGCATAGAGAATAACCATTATAACCCACAAATTCTAATGCTCCCGTTTCTAGCCCGACCTGATAACCATCTTGCAAGATCGGAATTGTTTCGTGTAAATGAAATCTTCTATGGAGCAAAAATAATCCAATTGTAATATGTGTAGCAGAGCGCATGATTTTATTCTCTGGCTCTAAAACAAGACGATAGGCGACATGTCTAAACTCATCCATAGAAGGTATATCATGAAGGATATTATTCAATAGAATGCCATAGGTTGCATAACTAAAAGCAGAAATTTGACTATTGCCGAATTGAATGGATAGGTTTACCAAAAGTATAATTAGCAATGGAAATAATGGAGAGCCAGAATTATAGCAGGATGGAATTAGGCAGGCACCAATATTCATAATGGAAAGTATTTCTGGATCTTTCATTTTTGGGAGAGAAAAAAGTTCTTCAATCTTTCTGTCTCCAAGCAGGAAATTAATTTCCTTCATTCCCTCTAGGTAATTCTCCGGAGTAGGTCGTTCCGGGAAATGAATATCTAACTTGGATAATATGTGTTTGCCGGTAGCAATTGCTTCTGGAAGTCTATTCTGTGATGCAAGCGCTTGGATTTTGACGAAGTAGATTGGAACTTGATCGAGTGAGTTACTTGCATTATTTAGTAAGTCTTGCATCCACTCATTCATTAAGTCAAAGTTTCCAACAAGAGAGGCAACCTCAGAACCAAGATCATGAAAAGCCAGATTCATTTGATAGTTATCCTTCCATCCATTTGCACCGAGTAGTGCAATGCCATTCTTCGCATAATCAATAGTAGCCTGATAAGCGCTAGAAGCTCTTGCTTTGCGGGATGCTATTAGGTTGAGTGAGGCTAATTCTATTCTTTCCTTTTGACTTTGTAAAAGGGAAATTCCAAAATTAAGTTGATTGACGAGAGAAAAAATATTATCTTCTTTTTCTTCTTGGGACATTCTACTTTCAAGAAGTCTACCTATTTGGAAATGAGTTTTTGCACGTTCCATTTCTGGAATGAGAGAGTAACAGGCCTGTTGAACTCTATCATGTGCAAATTTATATTCTGGAATTCTTTCTTCAATACTATTTTCGGAAGAAGGAATAAAGTCTGAATCCGAAATACTACCAATTAGAATAATAAAATTTTCCATGATTGCTGGATGTAGGTAATGAAGAGTATCCTCAATAGAATATCCTGCAACAAGCCCGACTGTCTTTAGATCAAACTGGTTTCCTATGCAAGCGGATAATCTCAATATATCTTGCGTATTCATAGCTAATAGCTGAATTTTCCCGGTCATGAATTCTACTACATTATCAGTAAAACCTCTTTTTTCGATTTTTCCTATATCCCAAGTCCAAATTCTGTTTTTATCATCGAAATATATTAGTTTTTCTTGCGCTAGAGATTTTAAAAATTCATTCAGAAAGAATGGATTTCCGGCTGTTTTTAGAAAGACTAATTTGGCAAGAGAAGTTACATCTATAATCGGCAAATTTAAAGTATCCCCTATGAGTTCAGTAACGTTCTCTAGACTGAGAGGGGAAAGAGAAATATAATTTAGAATAGCACCAGCACCTGCAATTTCTTCGAGGGTAATGGATAATGGAGATGTTACGGATACCTCGTTGTCTCGATAAGCGCCAATTAAAAACAATCCGGGAGAAGGATGACTCATTAGCAGATGCATGAGTCGTAGGGAAGCCCCATCCGCCCATTGAAGATCATCTAGAAAAATAACAAGAGGATGTTCCGGTTTTGTGAATACTTTAATGAATGTCTGGAACACTAGATTGAAGCGATTCTGTGATTCGTTTACTCCAAGTTCGGCTAATGGCGGTTGTTCGCCAATGATGATTTCAATGTCAGGAATTACATCTACGATTACTTGCGCATTTTCGCCGAGAGATATTATTAGCTTTTGTTTCCAATCTTCCAATTGTTGCTGGCTTTCGGATAATAGCTGTTTGACTAGGTCTTGAAATATGTTTACGAATGCTTTATAGGGAATGTTTCGATTGTATTGATCAAACTTTCCGGAAATGAAGTATCCTCGCCTTTCCGTGATGGGTCTATGTATTTCGTTGACTAATGCAGATTTGCCTATACCGGAATATCCTGCAATCAGAAGCATTTCGCTTTTGTCGGACACAACACGATCAAATGCATCGAGTAAAACTTCCAATTCTTTTTCTCTACCGTAAAGTTTTTGCGGAATCTGAAATTTGCTAGAAGTATCTTTTGTTCCAAGCTCAGTAAAAGAAGGGATATAATTCTCTATGCCAGAACTGATAATAGCAAGATCATATTGTATGCCGCTACTACTCAAGTATCTGTCTTCAGAAGTCTTAGAAATCAATTTCATAACTAAATCGGAAAGAGGAATTGGAATGGAAGGGTCAATTTCACAAGGAGGAATTGCATGTCTAGCAATATGGGAATGAACCAATTCCATTGAGTCACTGTAGTCAAATGGTAATTTGCCGGTAAGAAATTCATAGAAGGTAATACCGAGAGAATAAAAATCAGTTCTGTAATCAATCGTTCGATTCATTCTACCCGTTTGTTCAGGAGAAATATAAGATAGAGTTCCTTCTAGAACATTTACATTTTCCAACATAACATTTTCTATGGCATAGGTAGTAGAAATTTCAAAGTCGATTAGTTTTAGAACTTCTGTATTTTGATTGTAAATAAAATTGGAAGGATTTATATCTTTGTGAATGATATTATTTTTGTGAACATCTTTAATTGCACTTACCGTTAGAGCTGCAATTTTAAAAAATTCGGCTAATCTGAATTTGCCTCTGCGATATTCTTTTAGAGATATAGCGTCAATATCCTCCATAGCAATTGCTAATCGGTTTTCTTGTTTTTCTAAGCTATAGACTTTTATAATATAAGGAGAATCTATTTGAGAAAGAATGTTAAATTCATGATTTAGCTTTGCGATTACAGCAGGAGAGGGAAATTCACTTTTGATTAGTTTTAGAATTGCTTTAGTGCCGTTCTTCTTGTGAACTGCTTTCTGTATTTCTACAAAATTGGTTTCATAGATTTTTGTTTGAACTTCATAATTTCCAAATTCTTGCATATTGCGCCATTAAAAAGGTATAAAATAAATTAGAAAGAAAAGAAAGGAATTTTACAAGCAATTATTAGGAGAAAAAATAAAAACGAAATCAGTCAATGTTTACAAGCTCTGTTCCTTTATAATAATGAGTCAGAATATCACGATAGTCGTAATTTTTTTCAGCCATGCCCTTACTGCCCCATTGACTCATTCCTACACCATGACCAAAGCCCTGTCCTTTGATTTTAAAAAAATCGTCTTCGAATTGAATTTCAAATAGGAGAGACCGCATAACTGTTTGTCCAACGGCTCTTCTAAATTCGACTGCATTCATGAGCGCAGTTTTTTCTTTGCCTTCTATTTCTAGTGTCTTAGCTCTACCCGATGGCGTGTATTCAGATATTTTAATTCCCTTGATTTCTTCTAGCTCGAGGGATTTTAATTTCTCTTGCAGTTGAGTGCGGCTAAGAGTAATTTTCCACTCAAAATTAGTAGCTTCTTTGCAGTGAGGAGATTCTACTGCGACTAGATAGGTTAATCCAGTGTAGCCCCAGACATGTTCGGGTGATTCCGTTTTGCCACCACTATTGCTATGATAAAAAGTCCTTGCTGGTTTATTTTGGTAAATCAAAATTTCTCCCGTTGTATCTCGGACTGCTTGGTTAGACCTGACAGTCTCCCGCTTGATTCCTCCATAGACTTGAGATTGAGTGGTAGATTCTACATGATAGGTGCTATTCGGAGCGGATAATATAGAATCGACCGCATAAGTTCTAGCTGCGACTGCCTGAGCTTTGAGAGCTTCCGTATGCCAGCTAGAAGGCATTTCCGCAGGAACAACTCCCATAAGATAGTCTTCCATTTGAACTTTATTTACAAATATAAATTTTCCAGTAGCGACCTCCGGGACTATTTCCAATTCACCATTATAAGAGAGATCTTTTAGAGTAAACACATTTGTGTCGAACGTAATTTTTACTTTTTCTTTTGTCTCAGCAGGAAGGAATAAATAGTTGTAATCCACATCGAGGTTACTACTTGTTAGCTGTAAATGAATTTTTCCTTTTGATTTGATTTCGAGTGATGTGTCAAACTTTCCAATGTTTACTTTGATTGTCTTTAATAATTCTTTGTCAATCGGCTTCCATGATTTCTGAAAGAAAGAACTACAAGAAATATATAATAAAATAAATGCAAAGGCTAGTATGTAAGTAATAGATTTTATCATGGAGTTTAAATAATTTTTAATTTTGAATTCTCAATTAATTCACCTTACACAATGTGAATGAGCAGCGTTGACTAATGGTGCGCTCTTAATTCAAAATTCATAATTCAACATTCTTAATTAATAACATTATCGGGAAATTGTCAATGGGAATTTAATTTTAAGATTTGTATATGCTTGCGATAAGTTGACGTTTTATCAAGTAGGGGTCAGGAAGGGCTTCCCCTATGCCCGTCGGATAACTTCCGGTTGCCCCTCGAACCCCAAGGAAGAGTATAAGAGAAGCCCTTCCTGAGTGGTAGTATGTATATCGTTATCTTATCGGAAGGTTATAGCATTCTTATTGTTATGACTCAGCTCGGTAAATAAAAAGACAATCGGCTGCACCTTCTTTTACTTGCATGGAGCAAATAGAATCTTGGATGACAAAGGAGCCTAAATGTTCTCGATTCAAGTAGAGTTTGACTTTATGCGTTAAGGTATCGAGTAGATTATCTAGAACATAATAATCTTTCATATCTTCCGAAAGTTTCTCCAGACGTTTTTTGAAGACTATGTTCGGCAAAGCTTTTGAATATTCTACAATGTCATTGCAGATTAAATCCAATTTATTATTTTCGGTTGAATTCAAATATTCGATGCTTGTGTTTAGATTTAGTAACAATCCACCTCGAAAATTAGAGATTGAATCTGCTACATCATCTACTTTTTTTTCTAACCTTGAGGCTACGTTTACATCTTTTCCGAAGACAGTGTATTCTCGCAAGTCAAGAGCACCGGTAAATCCTTCTTCGACTTCGGCGACATTCATTCCGATTCGAGTGCGAATTTTGATTGGTTCTGAATTCTCATGAATTTTGATTTCACTAATGGCTAATATTCCAATTGCCGCTTGTAACATTCTGAATAAATCATTCTCAATATTTTCGGACAAAGAAAAGATTGCCATAAATGCGTCACCAGCGGTTTGCACGACGTAACCCCCATGCAGTTTAATATGAGCAGAGGCTAAGTGTTGGTATTTCTTGATTAATAGTCTTGTGGACTCTGCTTCATCAGAAGATGCAAATTGATTTACCAATTGTCCGAAGCCTTTTAGATCACTGAATAGAACTCCAATTCTTTTTTGTGCTTGCAAATGCTTTGGCTCAAGTGGGGGATAATCATCCTTTGCCCATAATCTATTCTTAATGAATAATTGTAAAATATGACTCGGCTCATATCTATCATGCATAACCTCTGATCTACTTGCAAGTTTTTCAATTAGATTTTTTGGGATTAGCTCAATTGTTTTTAGACCAATGATTCGGCTTAGGTCTGGCATTTCAGTGATTACATAAAAGAAATTATGGTAGTAGGTGATTTCTCCGACTGTCTTCGATTCTTCGATGAAGCCAATCGTATCTTTTAATAGATTTCCTTTTGTGACTGTAGTTCCAAATATTTTTCCGAATTCTGTTGAGGCTAGGTTTTTACAATACTCCTCGGATAGATCTTTTTCAAATCGTGAAATGTGTTCTTTGATTTGAGTTTGTTCAATATCTCCTGAATTATAAATGCCATCTGTTTCTTCGATTGGGATTTGTATATCGTCTATCGTTGTGATTCTAGCACTGAAAAAATTTATATCAGACCAAATCTTGGAAGATTTATAAAAAATATAATAGGTTTCATTTATATCGGTATCCTTAATTTTTAAAATTAAGTTTAGCCGCGCCATAATTCTTGTAATACAACGGTGATTATCCACTTTTTTCTCCAATCTTTTTAATTAACTCACCTTGCGCAAGGTGAGTGACCAGCGTTCCCAGCGCTGAATGTGGGGTTACACCTAACGGTGGGTTCGCTGCCGCGGGCAGTTAGTTTCATTGCTTTATTAGATTTATCTAATATTCTTATCCCCACTAAAAATTCCATTGTTTTATTCATTTGTATAAGATGACTTAATTCATTGTTGCTTTTTTTAGGATCATCTTATACATAGTGTCTTTTCTGTTGGTTGTTATACCGCAACAAGGACTTTTGATATTCATTTTTGTTAGATCATATCGTTTGTCTTCTAGGTTTCGAAGGTTCTTATACGCAACGGAATAAATTTCTTCTACGTGAATGTCTAAAAGCTCTGGAGGCATTTCAGAAGAAAAATTATAGAATGTTACATCACGGACAGTTTTCGCAAGACCTCTGCCGTCTATCGTTGCATTTTTATTTCCAATGCTAAAATTCAATTGGATTTTATTGTAAAATTCTTTGTCACCTGCAATATCGAGCAAACTCAATGTTTGCTTCTCTAGAAAGTTTTCCATTTGTTTAATGATTCTTTCTCCTTGTTTCAAATCATTGGTTGCTTTGAATTGAAATAAAAGCATGATTTCACTTTCCGGTAAAAGAATTTTCCATAAATGAAAACCATCATTGTCTTTGTTCATTTTTTTTAAGAGAGTTTGGATGTATACAGAGGCAAACTTAATTATTTTAGCTCTACCTTCTAGAAATGCTTCCTTTCCTGCTTTGCCTTGTAGTTTAAAATCAGGATGAGGATAATAAGAAGCAATGCTTGGAACAAAAAAATAATTTCCCGGATCTGCGGCTAATTGTGCCTTGACTATATCAGCTAAATGGTTTGCCCCGTTTGTCCAATCTATAATATTTGTGGAATCATTGAAGTTTGATTTTTGCACATGCTCAAGAACTCGCCTGAATTTCGGAAGTATGATTCTATTCTTTATGAAGTCAAAATCTTGGTTCGTATAATCACGAATAACCTCAACAAAGTAATCTAGAATTTTATCCGTTATTTTATCGAAAGAGCTAAATCCTTCTGATTTATTCTTAGAATTACGGGCTTCAATTTCTAATTCGTAGAGGGTAACATTGTTTGGAATAGAAATGCAATCAATTGCTATCTCGCAAATTTCTTGATTATCAATGAATGCAGAAAAACGACTCGTATCCACAGTGAAGCGGCAGAGTTCTTTCATAAGTGAGCCATCTATGTCTGCAAAAATTCCTGCCTTCACGACTGCTTCGTGTGTTTTTATCGAATCCACTGAGGATGAGGCAAAGATTGCTTCTCCTTCAGTGAGCGTTAACTTGTAATTATTCTCTACTCTACCTGTTAGAGAAGGATTCTCAAAACCGTATTCAGGTTTTTTGAAGGTGATAAAAAAATCATTCTCTCTTTTGCGAACGCTGAATTGTGCTTTTTTATTTAATAAATCCAAGGCGGGCGTATCAAAATAAATATAAGGTCTAGTCTTCTTACTCTTTGCAGTGAATCGAATTTTCTGATTGGACTGAATGGATAATTCTTTGAAAGATTCATTGTTTAAAACTTTATAAATCTGTTCGGTTAAAATATATTTGTATTCGTATTCTTTTTGTATACCTTCGCTAGAAGCTTCATTCACTAATTCAATAATTTCGGATATATATTCTCCGCGTCATCCATCCAGATGAATTTTAGTTTTTTTATTAAACGTCTCTTTGTTGTATTTATTTTTACTCAAATTTTGCAAAACCATTTTTTTTACATACCATTTTATTGTTTCTTGACTTGAAACACTATAGCTTTTCAGCTACGAAGAGAACTCTGTTTTATTGGGAAAAAAAGAGATGAACGAAGAGAATGTAAAACAATACCGAGAAGAAGTTATTAAATATTTAACAGATCCAGACAGTCCAGGCGAGATTGATTTCTTGGAAAGACAAATGCTCACTAGAACTAAAAAGCGTCTTGGTATTTCTGACATCTTAGCTAAGGATATTGAAGATAAATTAATCTTACAGTATGCAGCAAAAGTAGAAAACAATTGTGAATTAATTCTAGCGAATGATACAGAAAAAAAAATAGAGAGTTATGAACTAAGAGAGCAGTTAAAGAATGATCTCAAACGCCTCGGCACGCAAGCAAAATATGATAGCATTGAAATCGTTTCCATCTTCAACGAAGGAAAAACAGGAGCGTTTGTTTTTCAAGCCAAGGTAAGAAAGAATAAAGAAGAGTCTTTATATGTTTATAAATACGATTACTTTCCTAAAATATTAAAAGAATACATTGGATTCGAAAAGAAAAAACAATTACAAGGTCAGATCCTTCCTGCTCATTATGATTTTATGCAAGGCTCACCAGAATACCATTCTGGATTTTTACAAATGCCACCAGCACAAAATTTTGCAGGGGGAAGTATACTTAGATCTCTCAAGCAATTATTAACAGAAAACATTCTTGAATTTGATATGGGAACCAATCAACGAAAGAAATTGTCTTATCCCATTGGGCAAGTAGTTCATTTTCTAGTGACTAAGTTCTATTATCCGTATCAGAAGATTGAAAATCTTTCTTATCAAAATAGTTTCGAGCAATTTCTTCCGCCTAGAGAAGATCATAATGGTAAAATTGTTTTTGAAAATGAAACGATAGACACTACGATTTATTATAAAGTCAGATCTCTTGATATTGTAAGTTATGATTTATATCCAAAGACAAAAGAAGTGTCGGGTGTAAAATTTAAAATGCTAATTCCGTCTAACGGTTTTTTCTATCGCAGGGATGCAAATGCAGAAATAAATTACAATGACACAGATAAATTAGTCTATAATTTAAAATCATGGAATCTATACATCGAAAAGAAGCCAAAGAATATTCCGGAGAGACAACAATTTCTATCTGATATTTCTAAAAAATATTCTTTCTTAAGTGAAGTTTCTAAAAAATTTAACTTATCAAATATTTTCTCCAAAGCTTCAGGCGAGTTTCATCTAAATGATATTTTGCAAACTAAGGGGACAGTGTTTAATACAAGTTGTCTTCACGGAGATTTGAATACTGCTAATATATTATTATGCAAATTAAGCAATGGGCATTTCAGCCCGCTTTTAATTGACTTTTATGAAACAGGCATTACTGGAAATATGTTTTTTGATTTAGCTAGACTTGAAGCTGAGATGGCGATTCCACTTCTCTCCTTTGAACTCCGAGACAGATTTAATCTAAAGTCTGATACGAATGCGTTAGCCGATATGCATATCAATTTTATTTTAAATTTTGAAGAGCAATTGTTTCAACTCAGACAAGATGAAAAAGCGTTTAATGGTGATTTTGTGCTCTTTGATTTTAGGAAAAGTCTTTCTACAGCCGTGAAGGATATATTTTCAGAAACAGATTATGCTGAGTTTGAATGGTTTAAAAATTATATACTTGCGATTGGCATTTATACTATCAAATACAGCAAGTTTAGAGAGACAAATCTAAATAAACTTGTCGCAACGGTTTGGGGAATGCGTTTCTTTCATCGGTTTGAAAATTTTAAATCGAATGAGGCTAGAAAAGTCTTTGATCCAACGATCAGTGCGATGGTGAGTGCAATTCTCACTAATAAATTTCACCGCCTCAAGCAACGCTGCACAGAGCAAAACAAAGAAACTAAAAAGCTACTCGGTATAGAGCAAGTCCCTATTAACCTTCACGTTGATTTTCACGGTGAGCTTAGATCGTATTTTCAATTATTCTTAGAACAGAATAAATACAATAGCTTCTTTTTAATGGGAGACAGTGGAACGGGTAAGACTGTGTTCTTGGATTATTATACGATGGCACAGGAATTTTCTTTTCCAATTTTATTTCTTGCGGGGAATAAAGAATGCGAGACAGAAGATAGTTTTATCAAAGAGATTAAACTAAAACTAGGTGCTGAGTTTGATAGACCCGATTGGCTTAGTCTTCTAGATCACACTCTCGATGACGGACCCGATAAGTATAGATACTTAGTTGTCATAATTGAGAATACTTATTATAATCCTGACCCGACTCTCTTTATTAAATCCTTTTTACGGTTAATACAAGAAATAAAAGGCGGCAAAGTCAAGTTAGTCGTTCCATGCACTCAATCGTTTTGGGATGAAAATATAGAATTTACCGAGGCGACACAAAAAATCATTTCGATGAATGCCTATCCACACATGGGTGCTTCTGGAAATTCCGCCAGTTACTATCAATTAACCCCTCCAAATGACTCAAAGACTTCCGAGTTATTAAATAAATATTTTAAAGAGTATAAGATACATGGTAATCTAATTGGAAAGGCGGAAGCATTAGCCAAAAATCCGTGGATACTAAGTCTTTTTTGTGAAACTAAAAAGAATACTCATATTGGAAATTTGGATCATGTTTTCTTTGTTGATATCATTGAAAAATTCATAGAGAAGAAAAACAAAAAAGTCGCTGCCTTCGCTCGGTTGCCTGAAGCTGCTGTTTATAAATTTATGCTTGCGATTGCGAAAGAAATGGAATCAAAGAATGCTTTCTTAATTCAAAAGGATATTTTTTATAAAATGTTCCAAGAGCATTTTCCGAAAGATGTAAACTTTGATACATTTAAAAATTCCCTTTTTCAAACTGGCTATATGTCAGGAGACTCAAATAAATTCCAATTTCGCCATTTAGAAATTCCCGCCTACTTGATAGTATCCGATAGAATTAAAACTTTCTCTGATGAAGGCACACTCGAACAATCCTTTGACGTATGGCTCATACCAGCGATTAAGAAAATAAAAAAAGTTCCTTTCTATGAAATTCTTGTTTATTATTTCATCACTCTTTTATTTAAAAAATTTCCGGGTAATATGGATTATTTCCATCGGGGAATTGAAAAACTAATTCAATCGTTTACACCAGAAGCAAAGTCTTTACTTTACGCACTCGGTAGAATATTTGCGAGAGCTATTTGCACTTTACCAAAAGTAGATTCTAAGACAGCAAGACTAATTATAAAATTCCAAATGCTTTTTGAATCTACAAAACGAAAATACAATGATCGTGTTTTGGAAAAAGCATACAATACTTGCTTTGTTTTGATAGAAGATAATTTTGTATATGACAAAGATGCAATCATCTGGACAGAAAAATTTGAAAAATTCATTCAGACTAGAGACACTGTAGAAATTATCAAGACACTAAAAAGCTCTGATACAAAATGGGATGAGTTACTTCATTTCTTAAAAAATGATTATAAGAAAAATTCTAACTTCATTCGAAATTATCTGACTCCGGTATTAGATATTTTAAAGGAGAAATTGCATGATAACGAAATTCCTCTTATTAAACTAAGCGAAGACCTGCTCAATCTAAATAAAAAGAGTCAGTATAAATATGCAAACTTCGAAAATAAAATCTACGATATTCTTTTTGAAATAGAAAGGACTCATAGAGAACAGGCAAATCCACAATACCGCAACAAGGCATTAGAAGTAATTGCGCTGAGAAAAATTTATGATAAAGAAACATTTCGAATTGTCCTTGACCAACTTTACAAATGCAGCAACGCAGAAGATGAGTTTGCGCACCTACTCAGATTTTTAATTAACTATAGCGACTTTGAAAGCGAGATTGATTTTACTGCATACGAGACACTAAAAAAATTACTAAAAGATATTAAATACGAAAAGTTAAGTCACAATATGCGAAAGCTTCTAGATGACTATCTACTCAAACATTCTCCCCAACTCATGTATCCACTCGTGAAGGCGATGAAGCTTGGTCCGATTGATCAAAAGAAATTTTTAATGATAGCGAAGAACTCCGAAAATGGGGATAAGGACATTCAGCCGGTGCTCTATATCATCATTAAAAATCAGGATGAATTTTTACTCAAATACAATAAGCAATGGAAAGACTACAACTGGGTTGGCGAACAATTAAAACACGATCCGGGTGATGATAAAGAAGTCCTGATAAAAAAAGCAAAAGAAATCGTAGAAAAAAAATTACGACTCGAAGCAGGTAGTTACGACATACACCACTTAACCACTATCAAAGTGCCTTACGAGCGTTATTCGCGCAGTAGAAAAAAATACGTTCAATACATTCGCCATCTAACTTATCTCACAATCAAACAGCCCTATGTATTCAGCGAACTTTTAAAACTAGAAGACTTGAAACCATTCAAATGGGATTATATCTTAGAGCCTATCAATATCGAAATATCCGGTCCTGTAAAAGACTTAGTAGATATTTTCTCTGCTCCAAATGTGATTCAGAAATGGAAGGATACAATTAAAGATGTGTGGGTAAGACCGGTTTAGATACCAACCACCTATAATTCCTTGACGCTAAGCTTATACGATTTTACAACAGTTGTAGACCGATAAATTATTTATTATCTTAGTTATTACAAACAAAGAACCGAGAGGGAATATGGCATTTACTAACAAACAGAGCAGTTTTCAATCAGGAACAGACAAATCCAATATTTTTTATCAATCATGGATAAAGCCCAATGCAAAAAGAGTTTTAATTCTCCAGCATGGGTTTGGGGAGCATAGTGATCGATATGGAAATATTATTGAAAAATTGAAAGACGATGATTTTAATATCTATGCTCTTGATTCGCGTGGTCATGGGAGATCAGAAGGGAAGCGTGGGCATGTGGATCAATTTCAATATTATATCAATGATTTGACAGAATTAATTTATATTGCTCGCGAAGAACAGGGGATAAACAAAGTTAGCCTCTTGGGACATTCTCTTGGTGGAGTGATTTCTTTACAGTATGCGGTGGAAGGGTTTAATCAAGATCATTTAGATGGACTTATTTTAAGCTCCCCCGGTCTTAAGGTTAAGATGGATTTTGATAAAGAAGTAAAGAAATTTATCGGAGAGATAGTTGCTTCTTTTCTTCCCGATACAACGATAGACGCTAACTTAGATTTGAATTATCTTTCTCATGATAAATCAGTCATTGAAGCTTACAAAAAAGATAAGCTTACTCACGGTAAAATCTCGTTTCAAATGGGCTCCAATCTATTTAATTTATCAAAAGCGTTATACGATAAAGCAAACCATATTCATGTTCCAATTCTTATTATTCACGGTGAAGACGATGGAATTATTGATGTAAATGGAAGTCGTGATTTATTTCGCCATCTCACAGTTGAGAAGAAATTTATAAAGACCTATCCAAAACTTTATCATGAATTAATGAATGAACTTCCTAAAGATCGTGAGATTGTCTTAACAGACATAGTAGAATTTTTGCATTCTGTGGGCTAGCTAGAAGAAAGCAGGTTTGGAAACCTGCCTTCATTACTTAGCCCTTTTTCTTATTTAGAAATCTTTTTAGTTTCAATGCAGGAATGTAAGTGGGATCTAAGTTTAGAATCTTTTCTATTGCGTCTATCGCTTTGTCGGGGTAGTTTTCTTTCGTAAATGTTTTTGCCAGATTATACAAAGCAGGTAGATTGCCACTTCTAAGAGATATTGATTTTTGTAATTCTAGTTCTGCTCTACCATAATTTTCTAATTTATAAAAACAATATCCTAGAATCAGATGAGAGTCTGCATTGTAGGTCTTTAGGCTATTGTATTCTTCAAGGTATTTAATTGCCTCGTTATAATTACGAATCTTTGCATAGCATTTGCCAAGAAGTAGTAGTATACTCAAGTCATTGGGCAAAATGCGATTAGCCTTAATTAGATGCTCTGCGGCTAATTCATAGTTTTCGCTATTAAAATTTCGTTCTGCTTCTAATTGGTGTTTATCAAAAGCTTCCATGTTTAAGCTGAGACCAATTCCGAGTAGTGTAATATCATCGCCCTGGTCTGTTCCACGACAGTAATGATTGAACTTCTTCATTATAAAATCAACAGACGTCTTCACATCCATATCAGCGGATTCTAATATATATTTGATTAAGTTTTCTTGTTGGAATTGCTCTCCTACATCGTTTTGACCTTCAATGAGTCCATCTGTGAATACAAATAGTTTGTCGCCTGGTTCTAACTTTATCTTATAATCTTTGAAGTGTTCTCTTGCATCATCAAACATTCCAAGGAATGTTCCTTCTCCTACAAGTGTAACAATTTCTTTTGTTTTGCGTTTAAAAAGTATGGGTCTTGGATGACCGGCAATCGAGTAAGTCATTTCATATTCGGAATCAAAAATTCCATAGAAGCAAGTTAAGTAACCCTGTTGTTTTACAAGGTCTAGTAGTTCACTATTAGCATTTCCTAATATTTCGGAAGGACTATCTAGTTTGTAATTTGTAAAAAGTAATTTTGAAATCGCCGTTATAAATGCAGCCGGCACACCATGACCGGATACATCACTTACTAAGACTCCTAGACGATTAGAGCCAAAGTTAAAATAATCATAATAATCCCCGCTGACTTCTTGCATTGGCATGAAGCTAACGGCAAACTGTAATCCTTTCCAATCAGGAATTCGCTGGGGGATAATGCCTCGTTGTATATTGCGTGCGATCTTTAAGTCTTTTGTAATAGACTTTTGTTTAATCATCAGTTCATTTCTTAAACTTTTTAAGACTTCGACTGCTGCTTCTAAATCTCTATTCTCAATATATAATTCTTTTGATTTACTAAATATATCATTTAGATCAATGTAAGAATACTGCCCCTTATCCGCTTCATTTAAAGAAGAAATTACAAATGTCTTGGACTCAAAGGCAGGAGAAATTTTATTGATATTTGTTTTTCCTACTTTGATTTTACATTCTAACCAGGAGATTTCTACAATTGATTTTTTAGAGTTGAATTTGGTTTTATCCGAGTGAAGAAAAAAACGGGAATCTACTTCATTTAAACTTGTTTCTATTAGAGTAGTCTTACAACCGGATACTTGAAATAGAATCGCTGCTCCCTGTAAAATCCCAGTAAGAAAAATTAAATCATATGCGTTTTCTTTTATCTTCTTGTGAAATTGAAATTCTATTTTAAGTTTGTTTTTAGAATAGCTAATTGTTTTAATTTCGATATAACGAATATAATGATCTATGAGCAGAGGAAGTCTAGAAATTAATTCTTCAAATTCAATTTGAACATCATCCGATGGAAGTATTTCAAAGCTATCTGCTAAAAAGAAATCTTTACCCATATTAAAAAAAGTTTCTGTTAAGGGAAGTGTCTCTTCTATTTTATTTAGAATTCTTCTTTCTAGTAAACAGGAAATCCAAAAGTTACTGTCCTTAAGGATCCTTGATAGCGTCATTGGATCTACTAATTCTTGAATAACAGATTCACTGGATTGGTTTTGGCTATGGTCTAGGTATACACGTATAATCTTGTTAAGCCTTCTAGCTGTAACTTCAGGTATTATATACAAGCCTTGCGAGGTAGAATCTGTTGTTTGAGTTTCTGACATGTTTACAATACATCCTAAATTATGGAAAAAACTTTTTCAATTAAAAATAGTTATATTCGAAATTTTAATTGGATTTTCAAGAATTGCCTAGAGTTAGAGAATGTATTATGGCAAGAAAAAATCTTATTTTCCTAATTTCCTTCGTTTTCATTCAAATACCATTTATTCTATTTAGTTTTTCTTTCTTATTGCAAGAATTTAAGGCGATATGCCCTAACCAGGACTTTTTAAGCTGGGATGCTGATTTGCGGTTTATTAAAACATTGAAAATGCTAGACCAGTTACGACACTTCGAGTTCTTTTCTTTCCTCTTTCAGATTCTAGATTCCCCAACCTGGCCTATTTTGCGTAACTTAGTGCAAATAATGGTGTTTTTAATGTTTGGAGTATCTGCCTATATAGATGTTTTGATTACTTTAGCAACCTTCGCTATCTTGATTGGCTTAGTGATGCATGTTCTCTATTATCTCACCGACGGACATTGGTCTTCGGGGTTGCTGTTTCTTCCGATTTGGGCAATGCTTTTTTTATCTCCTCCCGTTCTAATTTATACCTTCTCAGCCATGCTAGAAATACAAGGTGCCGTGTTTTTTCTGGCAAGTGTTTATTATCTTCTACTATTTTACCGCTCTGAGAATGGAATTGTAGATAAATGGATTCTTGTAAAATTGTCTCTAAGTGCATTTGCCTTGTTTAGCACAAAGTATCCCTATGGATATTTATTACTTCTTACAATTCTTATCGTTCACACCAGCTTGTATTTAGAAGAAGTCGTTTTGTTTGCGACTCGATATATTGCCTATATAACCCAAGAAATAAAAAAGCAGTATCGGATACTTGGAATTATCCTTCTGGTGCTGATTTATCTAATTGTTCCGGAGTCCATTCTAAAAGGAAAATCTAAGACCTATATAAAGTATGTCATTGTAATGCTTGCATCTATTGACTTTTATCTTTATCTGTTTCGTCAAGCAACTGAATTATCTAATCTTAAGTTTGATAGGCTAACCAATATTTTCCGTTGGGTGTTTCTTCCTATTATTGTTTTTGTATTGATTCATCCAGATCGTTTTTCTAGTTCTAGTAGCACACTCGCACATGTGCAATCAGAAGGACATATGGTAGGCGAGATAGTAGAAAAGAATTTAGATTATTATCTTGTTTTCTTTAAAGCAATTACAAATGATTCTTTTTTTCCTGAATGGATAGGAATTATCCTATTCGTAATTATGCTTTTGTCTGTGGCTTACGGCTATTATGTGTATTTCAAAGAAAAAAGAATAGAAAACCATTTCTTCTTTTCTTTATTCTCTTTCTTAACTATTTTGGTATTGACATTCTTTACTCCTAATCACCAAGCCCGTCACGTTTATCATCTATTACCTGCTATTGCTATTGGAGCATTGCTTTTATTTGAATCTTTTCGAGTTCGATTCAGTATTTTGTTTTATGCTTTGGTAGTTTTACTTTCTGTCCTGGTTCTAATTCCATTTGCAAATAAATTCTCTCATAGGTTTTCAGGGGAAAATGTATGTTATACGGGAAAGAACAAAGATGATTTTTTTACTCCTAGGGAAGTCGAAAGACTCTTTAAAAATCTATCCGAGAATGCTATCTTTTTTAATTTCATCAATCCACTTCATGTAAACAAGGCTGATACAGAATTGGTATTAGCTAAAATTGCCTATGAAAATAAAAAGAAGATATTGATTAACCCTAAGAATTTTAAATTAAACCCACACGAGGAAGGGTATAATGAAGTTTACCTTATAGTAGATTCTTGTGAGAAGGAATACTTACCGGAGACCTGGTTTAAGAACCTTCATCCATCTATAAAATTAACAAAACGAGATGATCCAAAATTATCTATAACCTATGAAGTAGCGACTAAGGGCAAACCGTTTATCCTCGCTCCTCCCTATCCTGCAAAGAATTTGCTAGACAGAAAGGTTTATAGAGATGCTAGGTTTTCAACAGGAGAAGGGTGTTTACAGACTCTTCGGTTTACGATTCTTCCTTAGAGGAGTTTTCTTTTTTGATTCTGTTTTGTCGGGTGATAGAGATTTGTTATGTTTCTCTCTTTCTTTGATGAGTTTATCAACGTGAGCGGCGAACTCCGGATAATGCAGAATAATCGACATGAAGGTGTCTTTGTCTAGGTAATATAGATCGCAATAATCCATGGCACGGATACTCGCTGTTCTCGGAGTATCCATTATGAGCGCAATTTCTCCGAAGAAATTGCCTTCATTTAATATCCCGTAACTGGTAATTCCATCTTCTGCAAGAATTTCAACCTGTCCTTTACTTATAAAATATAGATGATGACCGGTATCTCCTTTCTTAAAAATAAAATCTCCTTTCATATATACAACAGGGACAAGGTTTAAAATGATTTTAGAAATTAAATCATCACTTGCACTTTTTAAAATGGGAACTTTTCTCACAAGATCACTATTTAGATAGATGCTTACTTTCATACGAAGAGAAGGAGGTAGCTCACGTAAGATTTGATTTTCATCGTAACCTTTTCTGTTCTTCCAAATATAATCGTAATAATCCAAAATGCTTTTTTGCATATCAGCGGGAAGCTTCTTATATTTCATAAACGTATTGATCTTTTGAATCTTGTCTACAAATTGTGATCTTACAATATCTGAATTCGCAAGGATAGTAGCGATATTAGCCACAAGATATCCGTAAGCACCTGCCCCAACTAGCATAATACACATTGTATAAATAGTCTGCACATTTGTGACAGGGGTTATATCTCCGTAACCGATAGTTGTAAGAGTAGTCACCGACCAATAGATGGCTCGAATGTATCTAGTTACGGTATCGGGATTATTGACTCCGCCAACGCCACCATCAATTACAATCCAACCACAGGCAGTCCAGTGGGCAAATATTGTTATCCAATAAACTAAAAATCCCAATCGCATAAAACTTGTGCTATCGAATTCATGCATACCCCAGGTTCGTTTAAATAAAACGCCATCGGTGAGTTTTATGATTCGTAAGAAGCGAAAGATACATAGAAATAAAAGGGATTCTGAAAGAATTCCATGCTCAATCATTAGCTCTAAGGGGATAACAGAGAGTAAATCCAATAGGAACCAACTGAACAGATAATTCTTTGCAATGCTTAGAGGATCTGTGATTAGAATTTCATTTTTAAAATAAGAGGTTCTGAAATTAAAAATTAAATCTACAAAGAAAGCAATGGAAATAAAAATTTCAAAAAAAAAGAAAAATCCTGTTTGCGGATAAGGGAATAATATCCAGAAGGGAATGTCAATAGAACAATACGTAGCCAATATGAATATGAACAAATCCCAGTATCGTTTGAATGAATTCTCTAAAGAAAAAATTTTCATAGTTATGCATTTGACTTCATAAAGTCACTAATCTCTTTTGCGAGAATATTTTTTGGTTGGTCGTTGATTTCTTTTATTAGACCGGTCTTAGAGAAAATACGAATACTAGAATTGACTTCTCCAAATCCGGTATTGGATTTACCAACGTAATTTCCAATGATATACTTGAGTCCTTTACGCTCTAATTTACCTAACGCATGTTCTTCCAATTTCTCAGTCTCAGCGGCAAAGCCCACTAAGACGCTATTGGTATACTTTTTATCTTTAAGGAAGCATTAAGAGCCATTAGAATATCTGGATTCTTTTCCAGTTCAATCATGAGTGCGACGGTAGATTCTTTTTTAATCTTATTCTCTGCAGTCATAATCGGACGAAAATCAGCGGGGCTGCTGCCATAATTACAAGAGTATCATT